>LJTR01000099.1 GCA_001303465.1 Phycisphaerae bacterium SG8_4 | reverse complement strand
ATTTCGGATACTCTTTGCGTGAGGGGTCACCCTCTGGCCATCGCTGTCGTGCCATGGCCTTGAGCGCAAGTATTGCCATTGCCTTGGATTTCGCTGTGGCAATTACCTTTGGTCCGAAGCTACCCGTATAGAATGTGGCAAAATTAACAGGAAAGAGAATCGAATCGAAGTCATAACGCCCCATCGCAGCAAGTGCCGCCTCCTCCGAGTGGGCGGAGAAACCAAGATAACGAACCTGCCCTTGTTTCTTTGCCTCGATGAATACTTCCATCGCACCTCCTTTGGCAAAGGCAGTATCCACATCTTTCTTGATGTCCGTAATTGCATGAAGCTGATAAAGGTCGAAGTGGTCCGTGCGCAATCGCTTGAGCGACCTTTTCAACTCTTCTGCTGCGCCCTCTCGCCGGCGCTGCGTGGTCTTGCATGCCAGAAACATCCTGTCACGATATGGTTCCAGCGCCGGACCGAGTTTCAACTCCGCGTCGCCGTAAGTCGGTGCCACGTCGAAGTAGTTCACCCCTCTCTCGAAAGCCTCTGCAACAACTCGATTGGCGTGCTGCTGCTCAGCATCCTTTACTACGATCCCCCCAAAACCGATGATTGACAACTTCACACCGGTCCGACCGTACTCTCTTTGTGGAAGGTTTGCTCGATTCTTGGAGTCGGAATCGAGCTGGAGTTCGCCCGCGACTGTCTCAGGAACTCCATGCAGTATCTGGCCCGCGGTTATCGAACCGGCGGCAATTGTGCCTTTCTGGAGCAATTCCCTGCGTTTCATCTGTCGACCCCTATGATCCATGATTCTGTTCGACTACACTTACAAATCAAGCTCTTTGACAAGAGGATTGTACACCAAAGGGCAGTTCGGTGAAAAGCGTTAAATACTTCCGAGATAATTGTCCAATGTCGCCCATCACAACCATCTTTACAGGCAGCCGACAGGAGAACGGCTGCATCGAGTAATTCAACAGCAGGCTCAGAGATGAGTTGCTCAACAGAGAGCAACTGTTGAGTGTTGCCGAGCCGAGATGTGTTGTAGGTTGGCGGCGAATGGATTACAATGACGCTGGCGGCCACATAGCAGCCTTGATCATGTGGCCGCGGCGACATTCGTGGCAATGTTTCTTTAGTGAGACTGCGGTTGCATCGGCCTTACTCAGAGCAGGCAGGGCTGTTGTGAATTGCTCTGATGCCGGCACAACCAACACGAGGGGGCAGGTCAATTCTGTCTGATGTGGTCGCAAAGCAGTAACAAGGAGCAAATGTGAACAAGCTTACAAGACGTCAATTTATCAAGGCCGCGGCAGCGGGGATCCCTGTTGCTGCCGCAGAACCCCAGCTATCCTCCGGGCAGAAGTCCGCCAGGAAACCCAATATCGTGTATATATTTGCCGATCAGATGCGAGCCTCAGCGCTGGGGTGCTATGGAAACAAGATCGTGCCAACACCGAACTTCGATGCCATGGCAGCGGCCGGGACCGTCTTTGACAACGCGATAAGCACCTGGCCGGTGTGCTCGCCCTACCGTGCAATGCTCCTGACCGGGAGGCATCCCATGGCAAACGGTACGGTATCGAACGATGCCGGCATGCGCGACGAGCTTCCAACAATCGCCAAGGTCTGCAAGGCACAAGGTTACGCCACGGGATATATTGGCAAGTGGCACCTGGAGTGGAACCGCGAGCCCTTCGTGCCCAAGCAGCGGCGGCAGGGATTCGACTACTGGGCGGTCAATAACTGCACCCACCAATACATGGATAATTTCTACTGCACGGAGACGCCGGAGAAGATCCGGTTCAAGGGATATGAGCCCCTCGTGCAGACCGACCTGGCGATCGACTACATCAAGAAGAACAAGAACAAACCGTTTTGCCTGTTCATGTCCTGGGGCCCGCCGCATAATCCTTACAATCTCGTCCCGGACCAATACAGGCAGCGGATTGCGCTGGAAAAGATTGAGCTTCGCAGGAACGTTACCGAACGGGCCGTGGTTGACCACCTGTTGGAAAAGGACAAGCCGTCGAAAAAGCTCAAGGAAAGCCGCAAGGCCAGGCGTGCGGTCCTTGAAGATGACGAACTGCTCAAGAAGCAGTATCTCCAAGGTTATTACGCCCATACCGCGGCGCTTGACGACTGTATCGGGAAGATCCGCAGCGCGTTGAGGCAGGCCGGCATTGCTGACGATACAATCCTGGTGTTCTCGTCCGATCACGGCGATATGCTCGGAAGCCACCGGATGGCACTCAAGCAGATGCCATTCGAGGAATCGATCAACGTTCCATTTGTGATTGAATACCCAAGAGCCGTGCCTACAGCGAAACGAAGTTATGCATTGATCGCACCGATTGACGTGATGCCGACACTTTTGTCGCTGGCCGCCCTGCAGTGCCCGGCGGTCGATGGTAAGGACCTGTCGGACGCCGCCAGGGGCGTGGTGTCGGATCAACGGGATGCGGTGCTCATCATGAAGATGGTACCCGGCGGGGGTCCATACATTGCGAATGCCATCACGCCCTGGCGCGGGGTGCGCACGAAGCGCTACACCTACGCCAACCTTATCGACTACGGACCGTGGCTGCTATACGACAACCAGGAGGATCCGTACCAGTTGAAGAACTTGATCAACAAGCCGGAGCATGCGGCGTTGCAGGCCAAGCTGGACAAGTGCATGCGCGAGCTGATGGCAGAGGCCGGCGACCCTGGTGACACACAGCAGATCCTCGACTACCGCACGGCTCGCAGCCCCAGGAACAAGTGACAGAAGTCCTAGTTCACGTTTACGTCTTAGTTTAATCTGGTTCAACAGGAGAAACATGATGAATACGATATCGCAAAAGGCAGGACTGTTCGTTTGCGTCCTGACGCTATCGGTCATGCCGGTATCCGCAACTGCATACGCCGAAGAAATCAAGACGGCCGCCGGGCGCAGATGCGGTGTGATTGACACCTCAAAAAGCCCGCACGTGAGACTGCGAGGCATACCGATGCAGGACACCGAACTGACCGAAGGTTTTTGGGCCGATCGGTTTGAGCTTTGTGCAGCCAAGATGATACCGACGATGAAGAAGGCGATGCTCGGCAAGGGCTCTGCTAAACTGAATCGCATCAAGTTCATGGCCGGACTGGCCGACGAGAATCCCGGCGGAACACCCTGGGGTGACGGCGACTGTTATAAGTGGATCGAAACGATGGCGCATGTGTATAACGTCAACAAGGATCCCGCGATCGACAAGCAGATGGATGAATGGATTGCGATTATCGCCAAAGCGCAGGAACCTGACGGCTATATTTCAACCAACATCGGACACGATAAAGCGCGGCGCTTCAAGAAGGTGAACGATCACGAAATGTACAACATGGGGCACCTGCTGACCGCCGCCTGCATTCATTACCGCGCAACGGCAAAGGAGAACTTCTTAGAGGTTGCCAAGAAGAACGCCGACTTTCTTTACCGCCAATGGAAATCGTATCCGCAGAAGATGGTTAATTTTCCCTGGAACCCATCGGTGTACATGGGCTTGGTCGAGATGTATCGGACAACCGGCAATCTGAATCATCTGGAGCTCGCGAAAATCATGATCGACAACCGCGGTGCCAACCCCAAGCCCGGAGGTCACCACTCTCTCGGCGGCACGGACCAGACCCAGGACTTCGTTCCGATTCGGGAGGAAACGCTGGCGGTGGGTCACTCGGTTACCGGCAATTATCTCTACTGTGGTGTGGCGGATTTGTATGCTGAAACTGGCGAAAAGGCATTGCTCGATGCACTGGAACGAATTTGGAGCGATATTTGCCTCAAGAAGACGGATATCATCTGTGCGGTCGCTATGGGAAACGATCACAGCCCGCGCCCCAAAGGCGGCTCCTTGCACGAGGCATTCGCCTCGAAACCCTACCA
Source organism: Phycisphaerae bacterium SG8_4 (assembly GCA_001303465.1). GTDB lineage: Bacteria > Planctomycetota > Phycisphaerae > Sedimentisphaerales > Anaerobacaceae > SG8-4. The sequence goes on along the minus strand of LJTR01000099.1, from coordinate 6,780 downwards.
GCAGCCCAACGAATATAACGAGACCTGCGCCAATATCGGAACCGGAATGTTGAACTACCGGATGTTACTTGTGACCGGCGACGCAAAATATGCCGATTGGACCGAACGAATGATGTACAACACGCTCAATTCTGGGGTGGACCTGAAAGGTGAAAAATGGTTCTACTGCAATCCGCTCAGCTGGGACGGCACGCCGGGAGATATGAAACTAGCGTCTGATAGTGATAAGGAAGCTGTAACGACAGGGCATCATACCGGCCTGCGCTGGCGAACCAACAATTGCTACTGCTGCCCGCCAAGCGTCGCGCGGACCACGGCAAAACTTCACAACTGGTTCTATAACGTTTCCGATGACGGCGCGCTCTGGGTCAACTTCTACGGCGGCAGCAAGCTTTCAACGACACTGGCCGACGGTTCGAACATTGCCTTGACCCAGACTACGGATTATCCGTGGAACGGAAAAATCGAAATAAAGATCGATGCGGCCGAATCGAAGACTGTTGGGATTCATTTGCGTATTCCCGGCTGGACAGAGAATCCGGTCGTGACCGTAAACGGCAAGAGACAAACCGCAGGCATTGAGTCGGGTAGTTATCTGCAGATTCAGCGCAACTGGTCGGAGGGCGACACGGTTGCCCTAGACCTGCCGATGCCGGTTCGTCTGATGCAGGCCAATCCGAGAATCGAGAAACTGCGCAACAAGGTCGCGGTTATGCGGGGTCCGCTGGTCTATTGTCTGGAATTGCCGAAACAGCAGGACGGAGAAGAGATCTGGAGCAATGGCTTGTTCCTGCCTGAGAACATAGAGCTGAAACCAGAACACCGCAATGATTTGCTCGGCGGCGTGACGGTTCTCAAGGGCAATGCGCTGACGTTCGGCGGGTGCGAGAAATTCATCAAGGACAACCCCGGCGCACGGAAACCATCGTCCGTTGCAGACGGTCCGCTCTACAAACCACTCAAACCGCGCCATCTCAACATTCCAAACGAAGGGACGGTCGAGATCTCGCTGATTCCTTACTACGCATGGGCGAACCGCGGTTTGGCGTATATGGATGTTTGGATGCCGCTGGCCGCTGAGGAAAATCTGGCAAGACAAAGGAAGGAGCGGAATTAGTCCCAACGTATCAGGAGACGAATGAATGAAGCATTTGAATATCATAAGACCCGGCATCGTGGCTGTTTTTTGATGTTGGTTGTTGCGGCCCAAGCTGCAAAGAGACCCAACGTCATCATCATCTACACCGATGACCATGGCTACACTGACCTGGGTCTCTTTGGTATCGACAGCAACGTAGAGACGCCAAACATGGACACGCTCGCGCGGGGCGGCGCGCTGACGACGAAAATCACGCAAATCCTGAGGAAGGCGCAGGCACTATTCCGAGGACCTATCCGGCGCAGACAGACATGGCCGGCCAGCCTTTGCAGACGATCGCAGATCGTATGAAGGCCCTTGGCTAAGTGACCAGTCTTTCGGACAAATGGCACTACGTCACGCATAATGACGAGAACGGAAAGTATGATCCGAGGGGGCGCGGATTTGATGAGTATTGGGTGGGCTTGAACGGTATCTACTTTGCAGACTTTGACCGCGCGGGTATTTGTGTGTACAATGGCTTCAGTGGTCGCGCTAAGAAAACGAGGGTCGTGTACTCATTTCCTTAAGGGAGAATCAGTGCGACGCTGCAATCGGGATCTTGACGTGTGTCAGCCTTTTGCTCGATAATGAATTAGTCGCTTTGGCCCGTCTGAGGTTTGAAACTGTCTCTTTTAGGTAGTTGGGATAAGCAAACACAATGCATCGCCAAAGAACAAGTCGTCGCGAATTCCTCGCCCTTGCAGTCGGTTCGGTTGGAGGCACTCTGACCTCTGCATCACTTCGGAGCAAAGACGATTCTTTCGGCCTAAAGTATATTGTTGCCTCAAGCATGTACGGCCGGATGAAGCTGTCGGAGATTCTGCCTGAGGTTCGAAAGGCTGGTGCCGAATATATCGATATCTGGCCCGAGGGTCATGCCAACCAGCGTGAACAGATCCAGGAATTGGGCCATCGGCAGTTTGCGGCGATGCTAAAGCAACACCGCGTAAAACTCGGTATCCTGACTCGCTATGACCTTGGACCATTTGAACTAAAGGGCGAAATGCTGGCGGCCGAAAAGCTCGGTGGTTCCATGGTCATCTGCGGCAGCCGTGGACCGGGAAATCTCAAAGGTGACTCTTTGAAGGCGGCCGTCAAAAACTTCGCCGAGAAGATGAAACCACAGATCAGCTCCGCCGAGGAAATCGGCATTACAATTGGCATAGAAAACCACAGCAACAGCCTGATTCAGTCACCTGATTCCATGAGATGGTTTGCCGAGTCCACAGATTCCAGGCGCATAGGTATTGCGATGGCTCCATATCATATGCCGCAAGAGCCGGCACTCATTGCGCGCCTGATTGCAGACCTTGACAAGCATCTTGTACACTTCTATGCGTGGCAGTATGGAGCAGGCTGCCACAAGAAACTCCCCAAGGAGCAGGAATTGCTGCAACTGCCCGGGCGCGGCGGCCTGGATTTTGCACCAATCGTCTCAGCATTGAAGCAAATCAGTTATGGTGGCTGGACTGAGGTCTTTATGCATCCGGTTCCGCGGGGAATTCCAATCCTGCCAACCGCGACTGAGGTGACTGCCGAGATCAATCGGGCTCGCTCATACCTTGAGGATTGCCTGGCAAAGGTCTCGATCAATACTGATGGTCCGGCTGCCAATCGATTGACGGCTGGATCTGATACATGGCAGGCAAGTAAGGCGTGTGAAGAAAGTCCGAAGTTTCTTCTTCACTGTAATACAGGAGTACTGAGAGCATGAAAAACCAAGCGCTATGGTTGTTTTGTGTGATGGTCGGAGTTTGTGCATTGAGTTACCATTGCGGACAGGCACGTTCGGCCATAAACGCCGAAGCCGGTATTATTGATCTAGCAGGAGTATGGCAGTTCGCACTCGATCCCGATGGCCTGGGGCACGCTGAGAAGTGGTACGAGAGGACGCTCGGCGAGCAGATAAAACTGCCTGGCTCGACGGCGGAAAATGACTTCGGCAACGATGTATCGATGGACACGCAGTGGACCGGCCAGATTGTGGACAAAAGCTGGTTCACGGATCAAAAGTACGAGCAGTACAGACGGCCCGGCTCGGTCAAGGTCCCCTTCTGGCTGACACCCCTCAAGCACTATGTGGGCCCTGCCTGGCACCAAAGGACGGTCAGTGTGCCGGAGAGTTGGCGAGGCAAAAGTGTGACGCTTTTCATGGAGCGCTGCCACTGGGAATCGAAGGTGTGGGTGAATGGCACGTACATCGGCAGTAGCAACAGTCTGAGCACCCCACACGAGTACGATCTTGGAGTCTTGGCCCCGGGCCGGCATCGCATATGCGTTTGCATCGACAACACTGTTCGCATCGGAGTGGGAATCAATGCGCACAGCGTCTCCGACCACACGCAGACCAATTGGAATGGTATCGTCGGAAAGATTCAGTTGCAGGCGAGAGACAACGTTCACATCTCCGATGTTCAGGTCTATCCCGATGTTGCCAACAGAAAGGCAAGAGTCGTTGTCAGTGTACACCAGTCTGCCGGCGACGAGGTATCCGGCAGGGTAACAGCATCGGTCAAGGATGTGAATGGCGAGAAGGATTCTCGCCTCGAGCATCCAAGCGAACTGTTTGCAGGAAATAGGCAGAGTTTTGACATTGTCCTGGACTATCCCATGGGCCGGGACATCCAGTTGTGGGATGAGTTCTCGCCGAATATGTACAGAATCTCGGTCTCGATATCGGGCGAGGCCTTCGAGGATTCCAGGGTAGTGGATTTCGGTATGAGGCAGATCAGCACCGAAGGCACACACTTTGCCATGAACGGCCAGAGGATCTTTCTGCGCGGGACATTGGAATGCTGTATCTTCCCCTTGACCGGCTATCCTGCAATGAATACAGACTACTGGCTGAAGATCTTCCGGGCTGCCAAAGCGCATGGTCTGAACCATCTGAGGTTTCACTCCTGGTGCCCGCCCGAAGCGGCTTTCGCGGCTGCGGATGAAATGGGCTTTATGCTGCACATCGAATGCGCCGCCTGGTCGAACTCGGGCTCGGCGATAGGAGACGGCAAGCCTATCGATGATTTCATTTACGCCGAGGGCGATCGAATTCTGAGAGCCTACGGCAATCATCCTTCTTTTTGCATGTTGGCATACGGCAATGAACCGGCCGGCAAGAATCAGAAGCAATATCTTGGCAAGCTGGTAGGATATTGGAAACAGAAGGATCCACGGCGACTATACACAAGTGCCGCTGGATGGCCGATCATAGATGAGAGTCAATTTCACAGCACGCCGGCTCCCCGCATCCATGCCTGGGGGGCGGGTCTGCGAAGCAGAATCAATGCCCGTCCTCCCGAGACATGCACGGACTATCGCAGCTTTGTCCAGAAATACGACGTCCCGGTAGTCAGTCATGAGATCGGTCAGTGGTGTGTCTACCCCAACTTCAAGGAGATTGCCAAATACACGGGGGTAACGAGGGCATACAACTTCGATATATTTCGCAACAGCCTCGAAGAAAACCACATGCTGGATCAGGCCGAGGACTTTCTGATGGCGTCGGGAAAACTCCAGACGCTGTGCTACAAGGAAGAAATAGAATCAGCACTGCGCACACCCGGCATGGGCGGTTTTCAGTTGCTTGATCTGCACGACTTCCCTGGGCAAGGCACCGCGCTTGTCGGTGTTCTCGATCCCTTCTGGGATTCCAAAGGGTACGTGACGGCAGAGGAGTATCACCGCTTCTGCTGCGAGACTGTGCCGCTCGCCCGCCTGAAGAAGAGGATCTGGACAAACGATGAGATGTTCTCGGCGAAGATCGAAGTATCCCACTTCGGACCTGCTCCCATAGAACAGACGCTGCCACATTGGACCATCATGGATGCACGAGGCAAACAGATCGCCGCCGGCGAGTTGCCGAGCAGAGATATCGAGCTTGGCAACGCCGTCGAGCTCGGAGAGATATCCGTACCGTTAGCTGCGATCAGGAAGGCGGGCAGATTTGCCCTTACGGTATCGCTCAAGGGAACCGCATACTCGAACGACTGGGATTTCTGGGTCTATCCCAGGCAAATCGATGTTTCGACACCAAAAGGCATTCGACTTGCAGACTCTCTGGACGATGAGACCCTCGAGCACCTGGCCTCAGACGGCAAAGTCATATTGTTTCCAAAGCCCGGCAGGGTCAGAGCAGATGAATCCGGAAAGATACCGCCCGGTTTTTCGAGCATATTCTGGAATACGGCCTGGACGCGCCGGCAGGCCCCGCACACGCTGGGAATACTCTGCGCCCCGAGTCACCCGGCCCTGGCGGCCTTTCCAACCGAGTATCACAGCAACTGGCAATGGTGGGACCTCGTGACAAAGTCCGGCATAATGATCCTCGATGACTTTTCGCCCGAGTTGCGCCCGATAGTCCAGGTCATCGATGACTGGTTCACCAATCGCAGGCTCGGCCTGATTTTCGAGGGCCGGCTCAACGGCGGCAAGCTGCTGGTTTGCAGTATCGACCTCAAGAGCGATCTCGAGAAACGGCCTGTAGCAAGGCAGATGCTCAACAGCCTTCTCAGGTACGCAGACAGCCCGGACTTTAGCCCGATGAACGATCTTGACATTGAAGTTCTCCGAGGACTGTTCGCCAAGCCGTCGGTGATGCAATCCAAAGGCGCCAGAGTAGTAAGAGTTGACAGCAGCGCGCCCGGCCTTGAAGGCTACAATGCCATCGACGGCGACCCGGCAACTATATGGCACACGGCGTGGGAACCTGCTCCGGTAGAATATCCACATGAACTCGTCATCGAACTGGCCACCTCAACTACTATCAATGGCGTTTGCTATCTTCCACGTCAGGACATGGACAACGGTTGGATCTCGGAATACGAATTTTATGTGAGTGCCGACGGCCAGAACTGGGGCGAGCCAGCGGCAAAGGGTGTATTTGAGAAGAATACTGAACTCAAGAAGATAATCCTGACCGAACCTGTCACGGCCCGATTCCTTCGTTTCATCGCAAAGGACGGATTCGACGCAAAGCCGTTTGCCGCCATAGCTGAGATTGAAATTGAGTAGGGAAATAGACTGCGTCTGTCTACACTGAGCCGATCAGAGTCGCATCCGGGAATGGCCCCATTTTCACGGGCTATTGAATGTTGGAATCCTCCCAGAAGTCACTTCTTTCACGAACTGGAAAAAACCTTGATCTACGCGCGACATTGTTTCTCCTTCTTGTCACCACAAACCGCGATTGTTCCGCAGGTTGAGTCCGAATACATTTTAGATTCTAAGGCTCAGACGGATTCAATCGACGGCCCGCAATGCCGAAGCGCTGACAACAGTCATTTGAGTCAAACGATCTGGGCATCAAATTTACATAGCTGACAGAAATCCTTAAGTTGATGTGCGTAGTCTCCATAGAAGAATATTTGATGGAAGCCCGGAAAGCTGAGCACTTCCTGGTTGCCGTCGAATTTGACCTTTACCGAAACGACACATCCGCCGGAAGGCGGCACGTCCAGATTATCGACGACCGTGCCGGCCGAAATCAGCATGTTCGAGGGTGTCGTGCCATCGGCCTTGCCCGGCAGCAGGTCGATACTGGTCACCCGCTGGCCTTTTCGCCAGAGCGTGCGCGGTACTGCGTCCCGGTTGCCGTGGTGGTGCAGCAGGTCGAACGGTTCGGGACCTTTGTCAAAGCCGTTGAG
>LJTR01000098.1 GCA_001303465.1 Phycisphaerae bacterium SG8_4 | reverse complement strand
TTGGACGCCGATTCGACGTATGCGTTCTCCCTTGTCTCGGCGGCCAGCGGCGTTGCCTTCGAGGTTCGCACGGACACGGGTACCAGCGCCGTCGGCACGACCGAGGCCGGCGTAGCGGCGCCGCATTGGGTCAGGCTGGAACGCGATATTGCCGGCAACTTCACTGCGTCGCATTCGACCAACGGTTCTTCCTGGGTGCCGGTATCCGGCGCCGTTCCGCTCAACGTTCCGATGGCATCGGATGTCTTTGTGGGTCTGGCGGTGACCAGTCATAACGCGGCGACCGCGACCGAGGCCAAGTTCTCGAATGTCTCGATAACTGGCAATGCCGGCACGCAGTGGGTCAATCAGGACGTCGGCATACTTGGCAATAATGCCGAGCCGCTCTACGTGTCGATTTCGAATGTCAATGGGACGCCTGCGGTGGTGGCCAACGACAATCCAGACGCGGCGACGACAACCGAATGGGCCGAATGGGTGATCGACTTGCAGCGGTTTGCCGATCAGGGCGTGAATCTGTCCGATGTGGACAAGATCGCGATCGGTCTCGGCGCCACCGGTGATGCCGCGGCGCCAGGCGGTTTAGGAACGGTGTTCGTCGATGATGTCACGCTGACTAAATTAGGTGGTCAATAACATGCTGCCGATTGAACCGGCAACTTGACAGCTTTTGAGCAGGATGAGATTTGTATCTCTGTGGGGCCTGTGCCGATCCATGCGGCGCAGGCCCCATTGTTTTGGCAGATACTCGGCGACGCTTGCATCCAACAGCCAGCTCGGGTATTCCAATCGAAACGCTTGAATCTGCAAGAATTTGATTTAGTCTTTTTCCCGCTCTTGCCCGGCGTCGTCACTGACCTCTTCGGTATCAGGGCTTGGCTCAGATTGCTCTTGAGCGTTCTCCTCAGACGCCTCCGGCGTCTCTGCGGCAGCGTCAGCCTGTGCAGTCTCGGCGGTGACTTGCGCCTGCGCCTCAGGGACTTGAGCCGCCGCAGTCTCAGGCTCGGAATCCTGAGCCGGTTGCTGATCAGCACCGGCCGCTTTGGTATCCTTCGCCTCACTTTCACCGAGTTTTAGCTGCAGCTTTCTGATCTGATCGGCGTCGGCATCGGAGAGAACCCTCTCGGGACCCGCCGGGACATGCGGGCGGGGAGCGTCGCCGGGCTCGCCGGTCTGATCTTCAGCAGCCCACCTGACCCTGCGCAGGCTCAAACCGATCTTGCGAGCGTCACTGTCAACCTTGAGAATCTTCACTTCGACTTCGTCGCCCACCTTGACTATATCCTGGGGTTTGTCAATCTTGTGGTCGGCAAGTTCGGAAATGTGCAGCAATCCCTCCAGCTCCTCTTCGAGCTCGACAAACGCCCCGAAATTCGTTAGTTTGGCCACTTTGCCTTTGATGATATGTCCCGGAATATACTTTTCCGGAATAGCACGAAGCCATGGATCTTCGGTCATCTGCTTTACACCCAGCGAGACCCGCCTTTTCTCCTCGTTGACCTCCAGGACGATACACTTGACCTCCTGGCCCTTCTGAAGGGCTTCTCCGGGATGGCTGTGTTTCCTCGTCCAGCTCAGATCCGAAATGTGAACCATACCATCTATACCCGGCTCTATTTCGAGAAAAGCACCAAAATTGGCCACGCTGCGCACCTTGGCCGTGACAACCGTCCCGGCGGGATATTTCTGACACGCGATGGCCCAAGGATTGGTCTGAGTCTGCTTGAGTCCCAGGGATATTTCCTGTTTTTCCTTGTTGACACTCAAGACCACCACCTCGATCTCGTCGCCGAGATTAACCAGCTCGCTCGGATGTGCGAGACGCTTGGTCCAGCTCATCTCGCTGATGTGCACAAGCCCTTCGATGCCGTCTTCGAGCCGGACGAATACACCGTAGTTCATCACGTTCACGACCTTGCCCTTGACCTTTGCGCCAATCGGATAGCGGTTTTCGACATCGTCCCACGGACTGGCCGTCTTCTGCTTCAAGCCGAGCGAGATCTTTTCGTGCTCTTTGTCGACGCCTACGACTATGCATTCGATTTCCTGATCGAGCTCGACAACTTCCGATGGATGCGAAATCCTGCCCCAGCTCAAATCGGAAATATGCAGCAGACCATCCAGGCCCCCGAGGTCCACAAATACGCCGAAGTCCGCGATGTTCTTGACAACGCCCTTGCGCAACTGGCCAACTTCGATCTCGGCCAGGATCTTCTCCTTGCTGCTGCGGCGCTCTTCCTCTATGAGCTTGCGCCTGGATATAACAATGTTCCTGCCTTCGACATCAATCTTGAGGATCGTACAATCGATCTCTTTGCCGATAAATCTGCTTATGTCGCCCGGCTTTCTGATGTCAACCTGCGAAGCCGGTAGAAAGACAGGCACTCCGATATCTACCAGTAAACCACCCTTGATTCGCCTTATTACCCTACCGGTAACGACGTCGCCTTCTTTTTTCGACTCGAGAATTGTTGCCCAGCCTCTGATGAGATCGGCTTTGCGCTTGTTCAGGAGCACAAGGCCGCTTTCGGAGTCGGTGTCCTCTAGAAGAACGTCGATCTCCTTGCCCGGTACTATTTCATCGGCGCTGTCGAATTCGCCGGCGTCGACAATTCCTTCGCTTTTGAGGCCCACCTCGACAACGACGTCGTTACCGATCTGCGATACGATCGTTCCTTTGAGAATAGTCCCGGGTAAACGCAGGTCCACCTTGGTCTGCAATGCATCTTCCAGAAAGTCGTTTTCCAATTCCCCAAACATTGCGCCGACCTGCTCGTTGAGCTTTTCTTCGGACAAACCCAATTTGTTAACAATATTTCGGTCCACCATAAAACCAAATCCCTCTGTGGAGTCTGCTTTCTCGACTTGTCCGACGCCCCACACTTACGCCAACAAGTCCCTGTGCCGCATGGCACAACTATCAATCTTTCAGTTAGTAATTGACAAACGCCCATTTGCCAACGCAGCAAATAGCCCCGAGATTATAACAGAATCTCAGCGGAATGCTACTACCAACTTGACTTTTGTAAATATGGGTGTGGGGCGGTCTCATCGGCCGCCTTGCTCGTAGATCTCCAGATTCCTCGCAAACTCGTCTATTATCCAGTCAGGCGTCGACGCCCCGGCTGTAACACCCGCCGTTTTCTTGCCACGAAGCACGCTATCGTCAAGCTCAGCCCAGTTTTGCAGGTGAAACGTCTGGCTGTTCACACCTCTGCACAGTTCCGCCAATCTCCGCGTATTGGCACTTTCCAGCCCCCCGAGAACGAACATAATCTCCACCTTCCTGCATAACTGCGCCGCGGATTCCTGCCTCTTTATCGCTTCTTTGCACAGAGTATTGATCACCTTGAGTTCGCTGAAGCTGCCCCGTCCGATGGCCCCCAGCATCCTGCCAACGAATTCCGGGTTTTGCGTAGTCTGACAGACGACTCCCAGTTTGGCGCTGTCCGGCAACTTTTGCAGATCAGACTCATCGGCAATGACCGCTACATTTCTGGCACAACCCACGACGGCCCGGACCTCGGGATGATTCTCCTCTCCTATTATGACTACATTGTAACCGTCGTTTTCAAGCTTGGCAGCTATGCGCTGCACCCTCTTGACCAGCACGCAGGTGGCATCGACGATCTTGAGCCCTTTTTCCTTCAGCCTGGCTATCTGTGCGGGCGCTGCCCCATGCGAACGAATGAGGACCGTCCCCGAATGAACATCCTGCACGTCATCCACAGTCTTGAGTCCGCTTTTTGCCAGCCGGTCAACCACATCCTTGTTGTGGATTATAGGACCAAGGCTGTACACTTTGTCTTCGGCGGCCAGGATCTCTTCTGCAACGCTGATGGCATTCCTGACACCATGGCAGAATCCGCATTTTTCCGCAACCAACACTCTCATAAGATCCGCAAGACCAGAAAAAGAACGCGACTAAAGAACTCTAACCCGACAGTCTATAAAAAAACTTCGGCACAATCCAGCAAAACCCTTCTTTCGAGGAAAAACTCTGCACAAAACCATCGATATTTTGTCAAGTTTGTTCTTGACGGGCAAAGGCAAATCGGTTTTATTTCGAAGTCGAGGGCTGAGAATGCAGAGTTTGTCGGGTCACTGCAGCCCTGCAACGGACTTGCGTGTTTTAGGGAAGGTCGAAAGGATTATTTTTCAAGGAAAGGATTTAGATCATGCGAACAGTCAGACTTCCAGCAATTTTCGCCTTGTGTGCCTGCCTCTCACTGGTCACCGGCTGCGGCTCCGAACTCCAGGACCTGCGGATCCAAAACCAGACACAGCAGAAACTCATAGATCAGCTCCAAGCCGATCTGGGAACGATCACGTTGGAGCGCGATAAATTGAGAAACCAGCTCGCCGCAGCCATGAAAACAGGTGACATCGATGTGCAGAGCCTGCAGGAACAGATCGCAGCGCTCGAAGAGAACAAGAAACAGATGGAAGAGATGATAGCCTCGATGCAAAAGCAACTGCTTTACGGCAGCGCCGTACTGCCGCCGGAGTTGAGTACGATGCTCGAGGACTTTGCAAACCAGCACGATATGGTTACGTTCGATTCGAGCCGGGGCATAGTCAAATTCAGGAGCGATCTGACCTTCGATCGGGGCAGTGACATCGTGGCCGCCTCAGCCGTTGCGGCAGTCAAATCGCTCGCCGGGATTCTCAACAGCGAAGACGCCAAGAAGTTCGACGTTGTAATTGCCGGGCACACTGACGATATTCGTATTGCCAGAGCCGAGACCAAGGCAAAGCATCCGACCAACTGGCACCTTTCAGTCCACAGAGCAATATCCGTCAAGGACGTGATGGAAAGCACCGGCGTAGAGCCCAAACGAATGAGCGTGCGAGGCTTCGGCGAATACAGGCCTGTAGAGGCAAACCTGCCCAACAAGAAGGGCAATCCGAAAAACAGACGAGTGGAAATCTACGTTGTCGCTCAGGGAACGTGATGCAAGATTTGCGATTTTCGATTGCCGATTGATAATTTCAAGTCGAAGATCGAAAATTGAAAATCACTTTGAATGGCAGAACGCACTTTAATAATTGTCAAGCCAGACGCTGTACAACGGCATTTGATTGGCCGTATAATCGCGAGGTTCGAAGAAAAAGGTCTTCAGCTCGTTGCCGCTAAACTCCTGCAAATCTCTGAAGATGAGGTGCGTCAGCACTACGCCGCGCATAAGGGCAAACCGTTCTTTGAGCCGGCGGTGAAGTTCATGTCCACGGCGCCGTCGCTCGTTATGATATGGCAAGGCGAGGGTGTCATAAACATGGCCCGCAAGATGATTGGCACCACTCTCGGCTTTGAAGCCGCGGCCGGCACGATCCGCGGGGATTTCGGCCGATCCGAAAGATACAACCTCATTCACGGCTCGGATAGTCCGGAAGCGGCCGAGAAGGAAATCGAGATGTTCTTCGCGTCAGACGAGATACTCGATTACGAATTCTCCGATGCTAACTGGCTCTACGTCCAAGGAGATAGTCCGAAAAAGTAACGCCTCCCCCGCCTCATCGGGCCACGATTAGTTCGGCTCGGTGATCCGAAAGAGCCAAACACAACTGCGCCCGGTTGCAGCGGCCAGGCCTTTTTCCTTGAATCCGCCGCCCTCTTATGGTACAATAACCGCCGTTAATGTGAAGCTGTCCGGAGGGTAGATATTAAGATGAAGAAACTCGTTTTCACTCTTCTATGCCTGCTGCCGATCCTTACGTCACAGGGGGCAACGATCCCCGTCGACGATAACGCAGACGCAGACTTTGACAATATCCCCGATGCGATAAACGCATCCAGCCCCGGCGATACGATCGTCGTCAGAGCCGGCACTTACAATCGGAAGATCTCCTTCAACAGCATGGCCGTTACTCTTACCAGCGAAAATCCGGACGATCCGAACATTGTTCGCGCGACGATCATCGCCGTCGATGCCGACTACAGCGTAAGCTTTGATTTTGGCGAAGGCAACGATTCGGTCCTCACCGGTTTTACCATTACCGGCAGAGGTATCCACTGTTACGGCACCTCGCCGACCATAACCAAGAACATTATCACCGACTGCAGCAACTACGGCATCTACGGCGAAAACAACGCCAAACCAATCATTTCGGACAACACGATAAGCTCCAACCTCCTTCAAGGGATATACTTCTGCCATGGCCCGATCACAAACAATATCATTACGGAGAACCAGGGCGGTATCGCCTACAGTAACGGTGCAATAATCGACAACGTTATCTCAGACAACTCTGAAACCGATTCCGGACAGGGTGGCGGCCTGTCTTTTTGCAGGGGTTTGATTGCGGGCAACGTAATCGCCAACAATTATGCGGTCTACAAGGGTGGCGCATGCTACGAGTGCTCGGGTGACATAGTAGGCAACATCATAGTCGGCAACTCAAGCAACATCGCCGGCGGTGCGCTCTGCAACTGCCGCGGCCGGATAGTCAACAACATCATTACCGGCAACATCTCCGACAGCGGAGGCGGCCTGTTCGGCTGCACCGAGGTGTACAACAACACCATAGCAGGCAACAAGGCCGATGTAAGCGGCGGCGCCCTGAGCCAGTGCCCCGGTTACGTCAACAGCAACATAATAGTGCTCAACAGAGCCGCTTCCGTCGGCGGAATCGACGGGGCAAGCATCAGCTCTTACAACGCCTTCTGGTCGAATGAAGGTGCGAACTTCGGACGTGGAGCAACCCCGGGTGCCGGTGACATTGTCTCCGAGCCGCTTTTTGCAGCCGACGGCTACTGGGACCCCAACGGGACGGCCGAAGAAAGCGACGACTTCTGGGTGGACGGCGACTTCCACCTGAAATCGCAGGCGGGCAGATGGAGTCCCGCCGACCAGGCGTGGATCGCCGATGCTGTGACCAGTCCCTGTGTTGACTTAGGCGACCCCGGTCTGGATTGGACAGAGGAATTGTGGCCGCACGGCAGACGCATCAACATCGGGGCATACGGCGGGACGCCTGAAGCGAGTATGTCACTGTCCGACATCGGTAACGTGGCGGATCTCAATCCCGACGTTAACGATGCCAATGACTGGGTGGATGACACTGACCTGGCCTTGCTCAACGACAAATGGCTGTCCGAGCAGACACCACTGGCCGAGGACCTAGATAGAAACGGCATCGTCGATTCCAACGACCTGGCAATTCTCATGGCCAATTGGAATCCCAAGCCCACGGCACCAACGCCCAACCCGATGACTTGGGCCCAAGCGCCCGGCGATGCGTCAAGAACTGCGATCTTCATGAGTGCGACCGTTGCTGTTTCCACCGACGGCAGCACGGTCGAATACTATTTCGACGCCACAGCGGTGGGCGGCCACGACAGCGGCTGGCAGTCAAGCCCGGAATACATCGACACGGGCCTTACGGCAAACACGACCTATTCGTACAGAGTAAAGGCTCGCAACAGCTCGAATCTAATGGAGACTGCATTTTCGGATGAGCGCTCGGCCACGACTCTGCCCGCAGACAGCACGCCGCCAAGTCCCGATCCGGCGAGCTGGGCGACAGAACCCTTTGCTTCGGGGCCATCGTCGATTAGCATGACGGCAACGACCAGTTCCGACGAGAGCGGCGTGGAGTACTACTTCGAATGCACATCCAACCCGGCCTTCAGCAGCGGCTGGCAGGACAGCCCCGTGTACGAGGCGGTTTCTCTTCCGAAAGGTCTGTACAGCTTCGTCGTTAGGGCTCGAGACAAATCTCCCAACCGCAATGTCACCGCCGACTCGACCGAAGTGACTCTCGATCTGAGCCCGCCGACACCCGATCCGATGCAGTGGCAATTGCCGCCGGACGAGGTCTATCACGGAGGGGGATCTTTCGACTACTGGGCCGAGATGACGGCAGCAGAAGCCGCCGATCCCAGCGGCACCGTGCAGTACTTCTTCCAGTGCACGACCCAATCGGGCTTCAACAGCGGCTGGCAGGACTCACGCTACTTCCAGGTACAGCTCGGAAGAAGCGGCCAGGGTCACCGCTTCCGCGTCAAGGCCCGCGACATCTACGGCAACGAAACCGCCTTCTCCGAAGAACTGGCAGCCCGCTAACCGCTGCGGGCGCAGCCAAGAGCAAGCCCGGAAGCAATAGCCAAAGCAGTGCCAGAGGTGGCCGTGATACTGACAGCGCCGCATCATGAAGCGGTATTTCTGCTCACGGGACGCATCGACCGATCCGGAAACAAAGCTATGCCGACGTGCCGGCCCGACAACGAATTCTGCGGCGGTCTTCAAAAAGCATATTAGATTGCCATTGGCAGGCAATTCCGCCACGTGAGCGAAAAATACTTGCTAATTTCCCAGAAAATCTAAAGACTGGCAGAAAATCGTCCGATAATGACAATGACGGTAGTACCTGAACAGGGATGTGATGAATCGTCATTTTCTTTTCATGGAGTCCTGCCCCGAGACCGAGACGGGCAGGAACAATTGGGAACTTTCAAGATGAAAAAGAAGGTAAAATGCCGCTGTCCAGTGTGTGGATCGGTCCAGTTGGTGGAATACTCGCCTATCCTCGCCAGGACCATGCAATGCAAAAAGTGCACTGCTGAATTCCAAGCCGTGCCTGCAGAACCTAAAGGTCGGACAAACCGCATGCGTGGCATCCGGAAGCCATTCGTGCTGTGCAAGGACTGCGGCAGTGATATGAGCAGCAGAGCGGACAGATGCCCAAGCTGCGGGGCGCCGACGGCTAATACAAGGATAAAGCGGCACATAAGACAACACCTCATACGGCGCAAGAAATGGCGCAGCAAGATGTGCGCTGCCTTATTATTGATCGCGGCGACTTTGATAGCCACCGGCTTCGGATTTATCCACGTCATAAGTGGCTCAAATCTTCCCTCTCGGCGCATCGTTCATAAGGGTTCTTTCGGATACAGCGAGACTTTCATAAACATCGATAAGATCACCGGCATGCCCTGGGTGTTCGCCAAGTCGAAGTATCCCATCGGCTGCAAAGTCCTCCAGGAAAAGGGCCATATCGAATCCGATGAAGTATTTGAGCGAAGGATTAAGAGGCAATTTGCGCAACTGCACCGCTGACTCTGAATTCTCTTGCGGCAGAAGCCGGCACTGCATTTGCCGCCGGAGTACCAAGGTGAACGTTCAGAAACGTGACAATCGCACAATGTTACGGAGGTCATATGCTTGCAGTTGATCCTATCCTACTGGAGATAGACAAGCTCATTACCGGATCGCGCCTCAAGGAACTCGCATTCATTGCCGATACCGACATCACAGAACGAATCTACAAGATGGACGCCGTTCTGAAAGAACTAAAGCCCGGGGCGTATTTGCTCGGAACCGGCTCTACCACAGTTGGGATCATACCGCTTACAGTCGACGAAGTGGCGCTGGGTCGTTCGCCGACCGCACTTGAAGAGCCGGGGGATGCGATTATAGACTACGCAGCCACCGATACGATGTATTTCGCACCGAGAGAAGTCTCCAGGTCACATGCCAAGGTCATAAGACGGATAACCGGCTCGAGACTTGAATACGTTGTCGTAGATACCCAGAGCACGTGCGGTACATTTGTCAACGGCATGCGTGTTGACCCTGCAGGTGATGGTGTTGTGCTCTTTCACGGAGATGTCTTGTCCCTCGGACCGTCACAGACGAGCACATACATGTTCTATACTGTCGAAACGGCATGAGCTGGCAGACGACAGGCTACCTTTGAAAGCTCCACATCTCGGCGGCCATATCCTTGGCGGCCGTCCAGCCGACATGGAGATCGAGGTGCAGGCTGTTGCAGCCGTTCCTGTGCCGGGCCCTCGCGACCCTCCTGCCGCTTGTTATGCCATGGTCCTCGGACATGGGCAGGTGACTCTCACGGAAGACGTCACAGCGAGTGACGTCCCGATCGGTCGCCTTCTTGATGATTGTGCGCCATGGGCCATCTTCATTGTCGGCAAGGTATATAGTAGAGGCCGGACGGGCGCAAGCGGTCAGCTTGGTGGCGATTCTCTGCATGCTGCTGCCGCCGTCGTTAGTGTTCCGCCAGCCGTTGACCACATAGCAGACGGTTTGTTCCCTGTCAGGATAGCTGGGACAGCGAAAGATGTCGACGCTTCTGTAATCGTCGTTGACGGGCTTCTGAGCGATAAACGGCATGAAGAGTTGAAACCAGGGTTTGATGTCCCCTCCCCACTCGGCCGAACGCGGGATATACAGGTCGTAGTGATCGGCGTAGAAATTGGCGGCCAGGCCGATCTGCTTCAGATTGCTCTTGCATACAACCCCCTTCGACTGCTTCTTAACCCGCTGCAAAGCGGGCATCAATATCCCCATCAGCAGTGCAATGATCGCGATTACCACCAGAAGTTCGATCAGCGTGAATCCTTGTAATCTGCACACGCCTGTCGCCCTTCCAGCAAGCCGCTTTGTGTCCCCATCCAATTGCCGTAGATATGTCTCTGCCATGACACTACTATACCAGATCTCTACCACGTTGGCCATAGAAATGTCATCGGAAAGAAACTGTTTCCCAGTGGAACAGATGCGATCGTCACTCGTCACCGTAGACTTCGGCCTCACCTCGGTAGTCAGCGGTCTCTTCGGCTTCTGTGGCTGGTTGCCGGCCCGGCGTCTCTTGCGGTCGGGGAAATTGCCAGACGATGTCCCAGCCCTTCTCCTGTTTGTCTTCTTTCGGACTGCCGTTGTTGTCCTCTTCG
>LJTR01000097.1 GCA_001303465.1 Phycisphaerae bacterium SG8_4 | reverse complement strand
TGCCTGGGCATTCAACGTATCGCTCTCACCACCCGTCACATCCCGGATGAACCCACCTTCGCTGACTGCGGCCCAGAGCTCGTCGCTTGAGTTGAGTCTGGCCATCTTGGCTTACTCCTTGATTTAGACTTTG
This sequence comes from Phycisphaerae bacterium SG8_4, assembly GCA_001303465.1. Lineage (GTDB taxonomy): Bacteria > Planctomycetota > Phycisphaerae > Sedimentisphaerales > Anaerobacaceae > SG8-4. Next base: position 10,679 of record LJTR01000097.1, on the reverse strand, counting down.
AGCAGAAGCGTCATATCCATCGATTCGCGCCGCCGCCCGAAGTCCTCACCGGTTAGTGTGCGGCGCACTCCTGACGTAGGGGCCACGTCGAGCCCCTCCGCCGCGAAGTTCACGGAAGTCATAACGGTCTCGATCCTATCAATGATCTGGCTTTCGAGACCCTCACTCCCACCGAGAACCCAACCATCGAACTGGACAATTGCCTCTAACATCGGCGGCAGTCCCGCATATGGCGTTGCGGAGACTACGAGCGCTGTAGCGATCGGCAACTGCCGGTCCGGGTCTTCGAGCGTAACAAGATCCTCCCATCTCACGATTGGCACGTCCTTGCCGGTTAGCCCAGCAACTCCTGCGAGTCCGCCAGTGCCAGTATCGGCTCGAGCGATTTCCATAATCGCGAGCAGGAGGTCGTAAGTGTTCGCCATCTATTGAAACATCTTCCGTAGTGCTGGTGTCGTGGCGATTCTCGAAAGGGATCGGTTGCCTACACGTCTAGCAAATCCCGAGGGAAGGCCGCGGGTGACATCGCCGATCAGTCGTCCTGCTTGCTGCCCTGCTGCCCTGCGGGCAATGCGAAGGCCCAAGTTGCCACTGGCCAATGCTCCGAAATCTCCCAGACCGCGCTCAAACCCAAGTGCAAGTCCGCGGATTTTGGTTAGAGCGCCAATGCGAATGCCGAAAGCGCCGAGGTTGCCGATGATTGCACTAACACCGAGGAGCCCTCTTCGGATTGCCAAAAGGTCGATACGTTCGAAAACGATCGGCTTGGCGGTTCGCAGAGCAGCCACGAACTCCGTATTCATACCGGGCAGCGCCTTAGCCAGCGCGGGCCGCGCGTGCGGGCGCGGCATCATCACCAGTTTCCGATAGGATACACCATCTTTCGATTCCGCCAACCGGGTTCGATAGGCTCGACGCCCGCCCATTTCCGTCGGACTTGCGCGGCGTTCACGAGACCAAGCTGGATGCTCAAACGGGAAACCGGGGCCAACACCGTATTCCAGCCATACGGCTTTCCAGTGAGTACTACCGACCCGATAGTGCTCACCCTTTTTGATTTCCCAGATTCGGATTGAATTCAGAAGTTCGCCACTATCCCGAGCCGGTGGCTCATCGGGTGCAGAGGCGATATGGGGAGCACGTTTTCCTACTGGTACGACACGAATCCGTCGACCCATTCTGACAGTACGCAGTTCGTCGCCATAGAACGCGCCAGAACCGTCGCTGCGGGCTAGTAGCTGACGCCACTCACGCCACAGTCGTTCGGCTGCATCCTGCAGCCCCTTATCGGTCGCAACGTCGATTCCGAGATTGTGAATCGCCGCTGTCACGCTCGTCGCGAACAGAATCTTCGTCATTGCAGCGGGTCGTCGATCTTTGCGTCATCGTCCAATCGAACTGTGATTTCGATGTGGTGATCGAACTTCTCAATGAACACCACGCGGTAGTAGTTGCCGTTGAATGGCCCACTCGTGCCCTTCACGAGATCACCGTAGAGGACATCGGTGCCCGCTTCGAACCAAATGCGATGTGTCGCATTCTCGTCGAGACCGGCACCAAGGAGGCGGTCGCGGCCCGACATCGCTTGGATGTTGCAGTCCACGTCCGCCACCTTGTTGGGATACGTCGTTATGGACTCCGTCTTGCCAGCGGGGACGGATTTAACCGGCCTCCCGCTTATCGTGGCCTTGTGATAGAGCAGTCGTTTGAATGACTGCAATCCAGGCGTACCGATCACGGGACACTCTCATTGTTATCGTGCATCCCGATGGACACAGACGGCACCACCCTGTCGGTATCGTCTTCCTGCGCATCCTTCAAGGAGATCTTGTGTGCGACCATTGCCGCTGAGACCAACTTGAGCTGCCGCAGTTCAATCTTGAGGTCTTCGGCCAGACGTTCGTAGGCCTCAGACTTTCTTGACAGAGTTTCCGATACCTGACCGATGCGATAGGTAGACTCTCGAGCGTATTTCGCCGCGAGCGCACCAGCCGCTTCGATCGCTGCAGACATCTCCGGGCGCGACGCGCCAGAGTGTATATCGAGGAAGTACTGAATTTCCTCGTCCTGCAGCTGCGGGTCGTCCTCGTTCGTATCGCCGATCTTGAGCCTTACAGCGTCAAGCGAGTTGACGCTAGGCTCGCAGGTGTATGTCCAGGTCATCGCCCGCTCAAGCCTTGGACTTGAGGAACAAGATCAGATCAGCTTTCGTGACATTGCCGCCTGACCCGGTCCCTGTGACATCATCAATGCTGAAACCGAGCCCATCAATGACATCGATGAGCTCGGCCTTTTTCAGCGAGTCAAGGTCTGGCGGGATCTCTTGCTTGGCAGACTGCCCATCGTCGTTGGTGACGCGTCGGATGTTCCCTTTGTTGACCCAAGCGGTCAACGGTCCCATCCAAGGCAGACGCTCGAAAGTGTCGCCTTTCTGCATCACACGTCCTGCGGCTCTGACGCCGTCCACCAAACACACGTACCGCTCAGACATCGGCCACCTCCTGTTACGCGATGCAGGCGTAGTAGAAGATGCCGAGTTCGGACGCGACGACCTTCTGGTCGTAGGACAGGCGAATCACGAAGTAATCGCTGAACGCCCGCTCCATACGCATCCTCTGGATGACCCCACCCATCGCGTTCATCTCGCCCGGAAGCAGACCTGTCCACGCGAACGTGTAACCGGCGCTCGGGAGTTCGATCCCAGGCTGCGGAGCCGAATAGCACAGCAGCATTGACTTGGAATCGTGGATGAAACCGATGCTGGACGTTGCGCCTTCGACAGCCGACTCCTGCACGGAACCAGGCACGAAGATCCGGTCGACTCCGAAGAGCTGCGCCAGAATCTCCGTATCGGCGATACCGCGCTGGACATAGCGGATTCGGTCGATGACGTCGGCGTGCGTCACGATGAGGTAGCGGAAAACATCTCGCCCCATCACGAGCGTGTTGGGCTTGAAGCCCGTCACACCCATTATCGCGTCGCAGTCGCCACGAATGAGTCCGATCGGGTCGGACGCGGTCTGGTCAAACTGCAGGAACTGGTCGCCGGTCGGCGTCGCGTCGACGCCCTCGCGATCCGTGTCCCACAGGGTTGTGGTGAAGAAGTTCGTCACCCAATCCGACTCCATCTTGACGAGAGCCTGCTGGGTGAGCAGACGAGCCGCCGAGCGGTCCGGATTCAGCGGATCATCTGTGTTTGCGCGAACACGGTCATCGACCGTGTGGGCGACAGAGTACTCTTCGCACCGGTACGAGTCGGTGTTGATCTCGTAGCCGATCCGCGGGGCTTCTCCACCGAGCGGACGAACCTGCATCTCGTTCCGCCAGAAGAAACCCTTCGGGAAGACCGGGTACAGATCGGACTGCTTCTGTACGCCGATGATCGGGAAGACCCTGCCTGCGACGAAGTTCATCGCATCCTGGTAAAATGCCACGGACAGATTGGTGAGAAACTTGTCCGTGTGCATCTCACTCGGGAGAGGCTGAGGCATTGTTCAGCTCCTATCCTTGAGATGGTTCACGGATTAGGTCGCACCACCGTGGAGTCCGACACCGCACACGACTACGGTTACGAGCTCGTTTGCGTTTGCGGCCCCCGTGAGGGTGACGCCAACGATTTCCTCGTTGAGCGCATTGGCCGCTACGGCCCTGCCCGCAGAATCCGAAGTGAATCGGACTCCCGTCGCGATCGCCGCCCCGGCTTTGACCTTCGTGATTCCGAAGACCACGACGTCTACCGGATCGCCAGCTGCCGCTGGCGCGTTGACGCAGACACCGAACCCGGCATCCGCGCCAGCCTGGGTCACCTGATTGTTCCCGGTGCCCTTCTCGACGATCTCGTACTGAGCGGGCAGCGTTGCTTCGGCTGTGTAAGACCACAGCTGTCGCCAGCCTTCCGCTGCCATTGGTCGTTACCTCGTCTCTTTCTGGTGCTCTTCCGCGAGTTCGCGGTCGGCCTGGAAGACGGTGTCGATGGCCACGCCCAGCGACATCGCCGGATCGATATCCATCAGCTTTCGCGCCTTCTTGACCGCACGATCGTAGTCCGAATCGGGTTCGGACTCGTTGCCGGTCCCGATTTCCTTCATAGTCTCCGCGTTCTTGATCAGATTGCTGACCGAAGCCAGCACCTTTTCGAGGATCGCCGACTCTTCGGGCATCTCGTCCTCGGCCTTCATCATCAGGTCAGCGAGTTCGTCTGTTGACGCGCCCGGGACCTTCCACTCCTTGACCTTGCGGACGACTTCCTTTTTGCGCAGTTCGTTGCGCTCGGCCTTGAGGGTCTTCTCGAGGTCGTCCTTCATCTCCTCAGCCGTCTGCTTGCCCTCCCAGAGGGCCTGGATCGCGGGGCGGAGTTGCTCGGGGACGCCGTCGAGGTTGAGGGTTCCGTCCTCTTTGTAGAGGACTTCTGGCTCGGGCTCTGCGGGAGGAGTCTCCTCAACCGCGAATCCGGCCTTCGTGAGCAGGCTCTTGACCACTTCCGGTGTCAAGTTCTCGCGGTGAGCGTTCAACAGCTTGATCGCCCCCTTGAGCGCCTGTTGGCTCTGATCGTCGAGATTCGTCTCGGCGAGAGCCTGATCGATCTCATCCTCGTTCTCCAGATCGGTTTCGAGAATGAGCGCAAGCAGTTCTTCCACGGGATTTCCTCCGTCGCTCTTGGTAACGAGGAACTTCCTTCGATTGGCTGGGAGGTCGACGAAGCTGACCTCCACGACCTCCAATTCCTGTAGGCGTGCCATAGGCCTGACTTCTCGCACTGTCGTGGTGGTCGCCTATGAGAGATCGGCGAGATCTTGCCCTATAGTCATCTGGGGCTTTGAGAGATCGCCCCGGGGTACTGCTATATGTTTAGTGACTGCGGTGAACGCAGTCAAACCTTCTGCGCAAATCCGCCTATGCTGAATCCCGTGTACTTGCCACTTTTGACACCTTCCCACATCTCGTCATCTACGACGTGCGCCGTGATGATCCACGATCCCGCCTTGACCGTCTGCCCTTCGATCTCGAAATCCGCAGGCGCAATGTAACTCTCCACGATCTTTACGTCTGCAGGCACCGGCTTGCTGTGTTGATCGCCGAGGATTTGAGAATTGTAAAGGTAGGCGTGTGCCGCCTGCTGAATCTCGTCGGCGGTCGTGATATCACCGTGCGCATCGAATTCGTCCGGCTCCATCACAATGCCCGTGACCAATCGGAGTTCACCGTTTTCGGATTTCTGTATGCCGGAACGAACGATTGAGCCGTGGAGAAAGATCTGGCCATCCTGCTCGATCACCGAATGGAACGTCTGCCCGTCGGGCGTCGTATCCGCGTAACTCGTCGTGGTCGGTCCGCTATAGCTCCACTCCATATAGTGACTTGAGTTGTCGTCCGGATTCAAAATCGGCATCCGAAAGACGCGTTCCATTTCTGCCTCGGCGACCTCGTCGACAGCCTTGGTCAACAGCGACTCAAGCAGCGTGATCCGACGAGCTCGATGGCGCTCTGCTTCCTCGGTCGTATCGTCCATTAACTTCCGCACCCGAGCCAATTTCCTCGCCACCTCGCCGCGATCACCCCACATACGGATAGCGGTCGGGTGCGGAAGCCAGGTGTCGGACACTTCGCCCAAAGCGTCCCGTGTGGCCGTACCAAGTGCGACGATCACCTTGGGTTGGTAATCCAGCAGCTGCTTGTAGACCCACGGGCGGTAACGGTCGATCTCGGAATCACCAGGCTCCCGCGCACGTCCCTTTTCGTTCTTTACCAGCGCAGGAACCAGATGCAGCAGCAGCGCATTCTCGCGATCGATGCCGAGTCTTTTCAGATAGGAATCGCGGAAGGTTTCTCCAGCCGGTCCGCAGAATGCTTTTCCGCGTATGGCGTCGATCTTGTTCGGACTTGCACCGACAAACGCCACGGCAGCATTGTCTGGTCCGGAAGCTGGCACCATCACCACCAGCGGATCACTCTTCATTGCTTCCCCCTGCTTCGATTTGCCTGCGGCGTGAATGCACGCATAGATCGCCTCTTCCTCCGAACCACCATCCGCGAGTACTGCGTTCGCTGCCGCGACGCACTTACTCTTCTGTTCCGTCGTCCAGTTCTTCGCCACCGACGGCGGGTTGCTCACCGACCAAGGCACTGGCTCGCTCCATCTTGAGTTCTTCAGCCTCTACTGCATTTTCCGGCATATTCGCCACTGACCGCAGGTAGTTTTGCGTGTCGTAGTCCAACAACGATACCGATGCGCCAGTGATGTTCTTGATGTACTCACCCAACTGCTCGAGATCCGGCTCCTCGACTGTCCCGTGTACCAGCATTGGCAGACGATCCACGGGCATTCCGTTGATTTTGAAGAGCCTTGGAATTGCGTGCCGGTTGATTACCTGCTGAATCATATCCAGCAGCCCATCCATCGCGACGGCAAACAAGTGGATTTTGCTTTTCGACATCGCGAATGACCCGACATTCTTGTGGCCGAGCAGGATGAAGTCACCGAGGATGCTCATTGCCACACGGTGATCCCAGCGAGAGATGATCGCATCGGTATCAAACTGTCGCCGCCCACCAGTGGTTAAAAGTTTGAAGTCATATAGCGGGTTGTTGTTCTCATCGTAGACGGCGGCAAGCATTATGCCTTCCTGCTCGTCACGCCGGACGTTCGTGACGATATCGAGCATCTCCTGCTTTACCGCTCGGGCGTTGTCGTCGGCGTCGGCATCGAGAATTTCCGGCGGCACAAGCATCATCGGCAATCCGGCAAGATCGCGCTCAATTCCGATGCCCTCGATCTCTTCGATTTTCTTCTTGAGATACCAGGCGCGATACGCACGGCGCAGCAAAGACTCACCCTCTGGGTTGTTCTTGTTCGACCGCGTCCGAAACAGGAGGGACTTTTCGATCGGGATGAATACTTCGGTCGCGTTGAGCTCAGAGGCATTCGCGGGAGCCTGCCACAAACCGCGCACGCCACCGTTCTCGTCGAACTCCCAGCGATCCAAGGTGGACTGCGGCCTGGGTGCCCATTTGCGCCAGCCGATTCTGCCGTCGCTGTACTGACTCCGGTATTGCGGATCGCTTTGATCCGGCCCGAGTCTGATTTTCAGCACCTCTTCGAAATAGGACCAGCCGTAGACGAGGAAGGAAAGGCACTCTGAAAGAAAGTCGTCGAACGTGTGCGACATATCGTGCAAGCACTCGTCCGTGAATGTGGCCTTATCGACATCCGTTTGCTCTTCTGAATATGGTCGAAGTTCCCAGTTGGCCTGGCGGACCATCATCTCGACCATAAAAAGCAGGGCACCAATCGTCGCATCGTTGGAGGACATTTCACGATAGACGCGAATAGCCTTGGTGCCCTGCAAGTCGGAGAGGAACTCTTCTTGTACGTAGCCGCGTGTACGACGCAGGCCACTGTTCCCTATCTCCCTAAACGGATACCGCGATTCTGGCTCGGGCATATCAGTAGCGCTTCCAGTAGGATGCACGCTTCAAATTCTCGAATTGCAGATTTCCCGAGAACACACGTGCGTTGGACTTAGCCATTACAGCAAGTGCCAAGGCGACCACACAGTCGTCGTGCAGGCCGGGTGGGGCCGAGTAACGAACGCTACCGTTGCGGTATTCGTATTCAAACGATTCCAGCTCCGACGTGATCACCCCATCCGGGAAACTGATCTCTTGGTTCTGGATGGCAACGGCCAGCCTTTCCATCAACTGCTGTTTCGACGCTGGCGTGAACTTGAAGCCGCGAAAATTCCTACCACCATCGCGGCGCAGACGCTCGACAATAGGATCGCCAACGCCGGTTGAGTCGACGATGGCAAGTAGCTTCTTGGTTTTGTGGAGGACCGTTTGGAAGGTGAATTCCCAATCGGATTGAAATCGGTGGAACCGAGAAACAGCTCCGTCTCGATCGAGGGCAATTCCGACCGTCCAATCTTGGCTCTTCGCAAGGTCCCAACCCCATCCGACCGGCTTGTCATCCGACATTGCCTCCACGGTGCATTCACGGATCGCCTGGATCCCGAATGGATTCCCTTCATCGTCCCCCGGTTCCGCTAGATAGAGTTCGCGGAAGATATGATCCGGGAGCTGACGTTTCGCATCCTCAACCTCTGCCAATGGCAGAATTCCAGCGTCCACGGCATCGTAGGCGTTGATCTTGGCGTAGTGATGATCCGGCTCGCCGCTTTCAGCCTTTCGCGCCAGGCGGTATGCCCAGTTCTTTCGGCCCTTGATGTTGCCGATAATGCGGACCGGGGCTTGGGTGGCCGTCACGGTGGAGCGGATTGCCCACCAACTCTGTTCACGAACGCGCGTCGCCTCGTCGATTACGGCAGCATAAACATCCTCACCGTAGAGACTGTCGGGTTTTTCTGCGGATTTGAACCAGATCATTGCACCGTTGGCCAACCGCAGGAACATCTTGGAATCGTTTGGCTTGTAGACCCAGCTTGGGAGAAACAGTTTCATCCTGCGGTAAGCGATTTCGGCCTGTGGGAAGACCGGAGCCACCCACCAGAAGTTCTGTCCTTCTGACCCATTCCAAGCCTTTTCCACGATCCAGATGATACAGCCAACGGTCTTACCGCTCTTTGTCGAAGCCTCGCAAAGCCCATACCGTTCCTCGCAGAAGATCGCATCCAACTGCTTCGGATACAGCCAAGGCCGGTTGAACTTCGGGAGAGCGTCAGCCATCAGTGCCTGTGATGTCTATGGGTTCACGCTCCGGGGCTGGCAGCTGGCGCGGCTCTCTATTGACTAACTCACTCGTATCAACTGCCCCCTGGATTTCCATCGTCCATTCGTGCGGCATCGCCTGACCTTCGTGCCGCGTGACCGTTCGTTTGCCGTAGACTTCCGGAATCATCCTCTCGAGCCACCAAGCGGCGGCAGTCCATCCATCCTTGGCTTCACCAGCTTTGCGAATGATATCAACGCGCGTCATTTCGAAACGAGCTCGCGCGTGCTCACACCGATGCAGAAACTCGGCGAACTCTGGAGTCTTTCCTTCAGCACCCCATTTCAACCACTGCCGCAGAGTGTCCCGGTCAATTCCGGCACTCATAGCAGCAATCGCCAGCGAATAACCGTTGCTTAAAGCCTCTTCTACGCGCCGGAAACGATCCTCGCACGCCTTTGTGTTCGGGGCGTCGAGGATAAGCTCCTTGTCAGGATTCGTCGTCTGCTGCATCCTCTTCCTCGACTTCTGGTGAATCTTCCGAGCCAAGATCGACCAAGCCCATCTTGCCGCAACCCAAGCGATACCCGGTTACCCGGATTGTATCGTTATCGCGGTAGATGTTGAGGCGAGCACTAAAGTGCTGACAATCACACGTATCACACGGGATCGCAGCTTTGAGAATTTTCTCCGCCTGCCTAAGCGTGGGGTACTTCATTGTTCGCAATCTCCAGTGTGATAGTGGCGAGGCCATCGCAGAACCAGCACATCTCGGCCTGGTACAACTGATCGTCACCGCCGACGTATATGAGGCCTGAGCCACCACACACGCCGCATTCAATACTGCGCCGAGTGATAACGCGCGGGGGATGAGCTGTCTGGATAGCTTCTCGAGTCTGTTCCATTTCTGTACCGAACAGATCGAGGAGAGAGAGGTCGCAGTGGGTTGTTTTACACTAGATAGGCTGTGTAGCCAAATTGCGCAAGCTCTTGGGTAATTATCGGGTCGGCGTCATCTGGCGTTGCCCGCGTGCCATACTGGCCGGATTGACTCCCCAGAGACCATCCGGAGAAGGTTTCATATAGTCCTCTTCTCGTATGACCCGGGCGGTGCCCTCGTATCTAAAATTCCATTTCTCGCTTGATGCTACTATGACAAATGCCACGTCTACCATCACTTCACTGAACACCTTCGCCGTGTGCAGTACCGTACACTCGATATGCTCGTAGTCGATGGGCACGACGATGCGCATCGCGTTGGCGATTGCGCCCGGGATATCGGATGTGTGTACGTTGAGCCACGTGATCTGGGTCGCCTCGGCGGCAGCTGCGTAATCCCGATCACGGAAACTTGCGACCAGAAAAGCCTCCAGCGCGTCGTGTGCGCCAGTAACGTCAAGCTGGTCGGTCACCGCCCATCTCGATCTGCTCGAATTCGCCTTCCGCCTGGAGCGCGATCGGCACGAGCTGGAGGTTTACGCTCGTCTCCTGTCCGGGAACAACGAGAATCTGAATCCCGGCAACCAGAGAACTGAAATCGTGATCGTCAATGATGATCGTTCCCTCACCATCCGCGTCAAGATCAAGCTGGATCTTCGGCAAACTGCCTCCTCAATTCGATAGCGATATGCTCAAGGCTTCTGGCCTGGTTCTGGATCCCATCGGCGAGCGCGTGGGCTGCTTCGGTGGTCGGAAGCCGTTCCCCGTTTCGATACTTGCGGAGTGCTCCGACGGACAAACCGGTGATTCTGGACAGATCGTCCATACTGAGCCGCGGCAGATCGACCGCCTCTCGAATCAACCGCTGTTTCTCGAAATCGGTCATTGGTAAACGGCCCGGAGTTGCCCCCGGGCCTTCCGCTCGGCTTCGCTACCCCAAGAAGTGACAAGGGTGGGCCAGCGCCGGGTGCCGACACTCGCTTGGGCTAACCGCGCTGATGAAGGCTTCGACTAAACCAAACGAGGCCTGCCTAATCCAACGCTGTAACCCACCCTGTCACGATAGCGGGGGGAG
>LJTR01000096.1 GCA_001303465.1 Phycisphaerae bacterium SG8_4 | reverse complement strand
TGAGGCTCTTGAGGCCGACGACAGACTGCTTTCTGAGTTTGCGCTGGCAATGCGGACGAGCGTGGCCCGGCTTGAGAACGTTGCAATAGACGAACTCGGTCGCAGACCGTCGGGCGGCATGATCCAAACTGTTTCGACGGGTGCAGCGATTCGAAGCCGTAGAGTTGCACGAGTTGCTGCCGCGGTTCTGATTGTCGCAGCGATCATAGTTGGCGCGGTGATGCTCCGAAGTTCCGGCCAGAAGCCTGTGGGAATCGTCGAACAACCGGATGAATCCGGCATGCCTGCGAAAGAGACTCGAATGCAAAGTGAGCCGGATACCGAAGCGATCACTGAAGCCGAACTGCAAGAGATCCAGCGGATGATTGCAGCCTCAGATGTTGCCGGCTTGAAGGTGATGCTCAATGACGGTCAACCTCGAAGCAGGATTGCGGCTGCGAATTTTCTGGCGACCACTGGTGATGCACGCCTGATAGGTGACTTGGCGCAGCTTGCTGCTGAGTGGCAGGGCGAGGCCGCCAGGAATCCCTTCGCCGCCGCCATTGCAGAGATCGTGACCAGCCTGCAAGAGCAGCAGCAGAGCAGCGCAACCGGCGACGGCGAAGAGGATACGACTATTGCTGAAAAGGCAAGCAGCCGGAACCAGGAAGCAGTCGCGTGCAGAGGCGTCGTGGTTGATGAACAAGACCGGGGAGTCGCTGACGCCAGGGTCTTGCTGTACCACAATCGCAGCAGGTGGGGCCTTGGTAATCGCATACTGGAAGAAACCGTCACGACCGAAGATGGGGCGTTTGTCTGCAAGCATGCTCCTGAGTTCAGTTCGGTCAGAGAGCATTCGTATGCCCAGGACACATATATATTGATGGCGACGCATCCAGAGTACGCGTTTGGCTGGCGCAACATCACGCAGGACTCGGAGCAGGCTTCGTATCGGTCCTGACGAGCCCCATCTCGCAGACAGTAGCCGTGACCGACCATGACGGCAATCCTTTGGCTGGCGTGCGCGTATGGCCCGCCAGCGCCGGCAGTAGGGAAAGCCCCAATGCGGTTTTTCGTGATAATTTGACTCTGGCGACCGACGTCGGAATTGCTGGCGGAACGACAGACACTGAGGGACAGGCCGTCGTAACGAATCTGCCGGATGCCGGGTGCAGTTTTCGCGCTACTCTCAAAGGTTACGCCGTGGGCCTTGCCTTTTCCGCTGATGCCACTATTCGCCTCAGCAAAGGCGCCAGCGTCTCCGGGTGGGTGCTCGACGAAGCAGACAAACCGGTCGCCGGAGCGACCGTAAGCTTTGGCGCCAATTGGATGCATAGCTACTTCCTGGCGGTCTCCGACAGTGAGGGCTATTTCCATATCGAGGATTTGCCTGCAGAGGGCTGGGACCAAAGTCCCTGGGGTAACGCCGAAGGCGCCAGCGGTTCTTACACAATCACACTCAAACACGAATCCTGTAGTGCGGGGCAAACCAATGTGACCCTTTCCCCTGGACAGTCGATGGACGATTTTATCATCGAGGCCTACAATGACACCACATTGGTTGAATGCGAGGTGGTTGAGTTTGGCACAGATACCCCCGTGGCCGGCGCCCGTATTGATGGCACGAACAAGATCGGCCGGATCAACGGCTATTCAGATTCCAATGGGATTTTTGCCGTTCGCGTCTTGCCCGGGCCTGTGTCGCTTTCGTTTCGTGCGCCGCCGGATGGGGTCTACGTGCTGGAGGATGACAAACCTGCTGAATCCAGTCTGAGTTTCAATGCAAGCGGCGAGAGAATGGCGGTTACACTCAAGACACCTCCCATAGCAGGGCATTTGAGGAGCGTGCGGGGTATCGTGCTAGGTCCGGATGACCTGGTCCGGTCCGAGGGCGAGGTGGTTGTCTACGCCGCGGCGGGAACGTTCCATACATCTACGGCGAGCAGCTACGTCCGACCTGTCGCTGTCGACAGTGATGGTCATTTCGAACTGAAGGAAGTCCCCGCCGGCCGTAAGCTTTACCTACATGTTGAGACGGAGGACCACACGCTCGCAGCTACCGACGTGCTTGAGATACCCGATGATCCGGATTGGTCCGGATATCTGACAATCGATCTCGGAGCAACGCAAAGCGCCTCTGTTGTTGTCACTGACGAGGGTGGCAATGTCGTGCCCGATAGAGATTTTGCTGTCAGTCCACTGGTTGAAGGCGAACGAATATGGTCCGCTGAACGAAAAGCCAGGACCGACGAAAACGGCCTGCTTGAAATGGACGGCATTGTGCCCGGCCTGGAGTATTACCTGAGCAGTGTCGAGCCTGAAAAGGGGACGAGGCCTTCGCTGGAGGCGACAAGCACAAGGATCGCATTGAAGATGGTGCTGGTGCCGCTGGCGCCAAAGTAGGCGGCTCTGACGGATGGCGACGCCGATGAATCCGAGGGTGTTCGGATACGCGCCCAGACCTCTATTCTACGTCCGTATCGCCGTAAACATATGTGCTGTCGTCAGGATCTTCACTACCCTGAGAATTGGCGCTTTCCACAAGATTCTTGCCGACGCGATTCAATTTGCGGTCGGCCGCCCGAGCTTTTAGGGCGGCTAGATCATGGCTGTCGTCTGAGCGGCTGATCCATTTAGTGACAAACCGACTTTCGGTCTCGGGCTCTGTCTGCCAGGGGTCTGAGTAGGTGCTTAGATTGTCAGCTCGATTCCTATTCGAGCTGTTGTCCGGAGCGGACTCGTCAGACTGCTCGCTTCGATGGTTGATATGGTTATAGCCGGATTTTTCCGCCCATCGGGCGGTTAAGGCGACTATGCAGAATATCGCCAGGAGCAATACAAGTACTAGGATCTTTTTGACTGAAGATTCCACTTCTGTTTTCCTTTTCAGACTGTTGAAAACTGTGTACAAGTTTGTTCTCCCTGATTGGCTCGGGCTACGTGCTCTCGGAATAAGTGCTCTGCTGCGGCTTAATGACGATAGGACTTATAATGCCATTTGGCAGCATTTGGTCAGCATCCGGAGTAATGGCTATAACGCCGACATCGCCGAGTTCGGTTGTCTCGGAGCCCCCGTCGCCAAGGGTCGCGCCGATGTTTGTCACGTATCCCGAGGACCACTGGGTTGTGTCACACATCGAAATAACCGTCCCGTAGATCTGTGCATTGCCGCGCACGTCCACGATGCCGCCCACTATCGCGCCTGTTAGCACATTGTTCTCGCTTTGCTGCGGGTTGGTGTTGCCCAGGTTCACGTTGAAATGCGGCGCGAGAATGGTGGCTTCCTGTATGGCCGACGTGTTCTCGAAAGTCGCTTGGCCCGTGAAGTAGAGGGCATTATGTACCCATTTGAACTCATCAGGCGTGTCGGTAACGATGGTTCCATTGAAGGTGCAGTCCTCAAAACGGACATTGTTGTAGTACGAGCTGGTGCTCTTGGCACAATCAATGTAAAGAACCTCGTCGAACGTGCAGTTCCTGAACAGCGCATTACGATTGCTGGGCAATCTGGCATTGGTAAAGGTCTGGTTCTCGTAGACGTGACGGTTCAATTGTCTGTTCCAGGTGCTGCTCGGCGTTCCGTCTCTCGGGTAGTTGTAATTGCCGCTTGCGTGTGGGAAGTACTCAACCTCTCTGGAGTCGCTCGGGCACGATGGTATGTCTGTAAGGCCGGAATCATATCCGTCGGTAACGTAGTCGTCGATGTCCATACCGGGCATGCTGCTGTTTTGTTGTCCGTAGTTGATGTTCTCGTGGTAGGCCTGGATTTCGTCCGAGGAACTGTAGTAGCGATCTTCGAAATTGACGCCCAAAGGCGTGCCGTTCGCGTCGATAGGATTGCCGTTTGCGTCAAGTGTTTCCAACTGGTAACTCTCCTGCTCGATCTGCCCCAGGGTAAGGACCGTGTTAATTGTCCCAAGCACCGCCGAGTCGTTGGTCATGTTGAAGGGTGGTATCTCCGGGCGGTCCCAGTCGCTGTAGATGTCCCCGTGAATAGTCGATTCTCCGGTCAGCCACATTCGCCCTTTGCTGGCGACGGCATAATTCAATATGTCCCTGTCCTTCTGGATAATCATATCTACGCTGACTCGTTTCGTAGTCTGGCCGTTATTTCCAATTCCCTCGAGCCGGACGGTGTAAGTGCCGACCCGATTGAACTGCACCTGAAAAGAGGTGTTTGCGGCCCCAAAGGTTTTGGCAGGCGCGGTGATCGTCGTCGCTTGCTGTTGTGCCTGGTTTGCTACCCAGGGCTGGGCTTGTACATGCGCGCATAATATGCTCCATACCTGGTCGGCCTCGGCGCTAGTGACAGTGTTATACGCGGTGCTCGGCAGCGAGGCGTTGGCTATCGTCATGATATATCTTCCACATTCCAGGCCGGACTGGGCGGCTGACAGCGCGGAACTGACCTTGTGCTGGTTCGAGGCGAGTTGTGCATTCGTACCCGAGAACGTAGCCATTGAGACGGCCAGAGCCGAGAATATGAGCACGAATATCATAGACAGAATGAGTACCGCGCCCTTGCGTTGTGAATGTACTGACTTTCTTGCGGGTGCCATCTTTCCCCCCCCACCGGAAAAGCTGCCCTTGATAAGTCTATTGCTACTTCTATTCCTATCTGCTGAGTAAAGTATAAGAAATGTGCGACAGATAACCAAACGAAGTGTGCCACAGACGATTCTGAGCGCATGGCAAGACCAGACGGTAATCCTGGTTTGCACGTCCTGCGACCGCTTCCAAAGGCGATTGTTCGTTCTGACCTGGAATTGAAGGCAGCACAAGCCGCCAAAGCTATGGTGTTTCGTCTCGCTCTGCGAAGTAGGAACTGCGGGCAAACGGGCCGGAGATGACCCAGGAAAATCCCAGTCCCAGCGCCTTTTGCTTCCACCAGTCGAATCTTGCGGGAGTCACGTATTCGACCACATCGAGGGAATTTTTTGACGGCTTGAGATACTGGCCGATTGTGATTCTGTCACAGCCGACGCTGCGCAAGTTCTCCAGGACTTGGCAGACTTCGGCGTCGGTTTCTCCCAGCCCGAGCATGATGGATGATTTTGTGTTGATATCGCCGTAGCTGTACTTTGCCATCCTCAGCAGATTGAGAGACCGCTGATAATCTCCCCCCATCCTGGCTGTCCGGTACAGCGAGGGAACCGTCTCAACATTGTGGGCAAACACGAATGGCAGGCATTGGCCCAGGATCTCTATTGCCTGGGCCTGACGGTCCCGAAAGTCAGGGGTGAGTATTTCGAATTTCACGTCAGGACGTCGCCGACGGACTTCGTCAATGCAGTCGCGGAAATGGCCAGCGCCTCCGTCCGGCAGGTCATCGCGGTTTACGCTGGTGATCACCAGATATTTCAATCGCATCTGCTCGACCATCCGAGCCAGCCGTGAAGGCTCGTCCCGGTCGGTGGGGCCGGGTTTGCCGGTGGCCACGGAGCAGAACTTGCAGTTTCGCGTGCAGATATTACCCATGATCAGGACGGTGGCGGTTCCCCGTGCCCAGCACTGGCCCCGATTCGGACAGTTAGCATTGCTGCAGATGGTTTCGAGTCCCAGAGAACCCAGGATTCTCTCCGTCCTCTGGAACGACGTGTCGGCAGGCAGGCGTCTGTGCAACCAGGGAGGCAGCTTTCCGGATTTTGCGCCCAGAGAGTTTGACTTGTCGGTCAATTTACAATTCATTGTCGATCCGTGCCGAGGTGCCGTCGCAGGAGAGCAGCCAGTTTTCTCTTGGCCTGATTCATTGAGTGGTCTCTGCCGGTTTCTCTCTGCGCCGAAGTCATTTTCACATTTTCCAGGCCGCAGGGCACGATCAAATCGAAGATGCTCAGGTCGTTTCGGATATTTATTGCGATGCCGTGATAGGTTACGGATTTCGATACCCGTATGCCAATCGAGGCGATCTTCCTTTCGCCGACCCACAAGCCCGGGGTGCCTCTTCTGCTAGTGCTGGCCAGACCCAAAGTGCTCAGCAACTCGGCGCCGATCGCCTCCAGCGTCCTGACGTACTGGCCAATTCCCAGGCCCAGCTGCTGCAGGTTCAGGATGGGGTAGCAGACCAACTGGCCCGGGTTGTGAGCCGTCGCGCCACCGCCTCTGCGTATCTCCACGACGTTAATATGCCTGGTCGTCAGATATTTGCGGCTGACACGCAGTTTGTTGAGACTTTGCCGGGCGCCCAGGGTTATTACCGCGGGGTGTTCAACGATCAAAGCCGTGTTCGGTGTCGTCTCTCGCTGTCTCTGGCGACATAGCCGCTGCTGCAATTGCAGAGTTTGGCGGTAGTCGGCCAGCCCGCAGTCACGGATTTGCAGGGCGTCTTTGTCGATTTTCTCAGTCGGCTGATTTTTCAGACTACGCGTTAGAATCGGAGCTTCCTTTGTCTAAAATGGACCTTATGAAACCGATTCTAACGATATATGATGTGAATTGCACGGCTTTTGTGCAGAGCCGAGGATGAACCGCCGAGTTGGGTGTGTGCCGCCGGGGGCGCAAAAAACAAGACCGACGACCGGCGAAGATCATCAGTCCTTGCTTTCCTCTTTCATTGCCCCGCGCGTCCGAAAGCCACAGACTTTTCACTACCCTGGTACCGATAAGATCGGCCTATCGTCTACTCGAATGCAATGCCCACACCGATCTCGGCATTCTGGAGCAGATTCTTGCGATCCACCCTGACGATCCTGCCGCTCTTGATGCGGGCAAATTGCCCTTTTTCTTTCGCGAGGACCTCCGTACGTGGGAAGTTAAGCTCGACTTGGTGGCCCGTGCGGATAGGGGACGTCACAGGAAGTGTAACAAATACGCCCGTTTTGCTAACATTGCAGCTTCGGCCAATGACAAATCTGTTGGCCTCCGGTATCCAGACGCTCACAGGCCAGGAGACATCGCTCCGGCTCTCTTTACGTTGCTCGGTTAAAGTCTGCATTATTCATATCTCCTTAACAATCGTTACACCAATCATAGGTTCTATCGGCAATGTTAAAGTGGATAGATTAGCGTATTTGGGAAAAGCGATATGTGTTTGCGAAAAACTTTTTCGATATCGCTGTCCCGTCCCATTTAAGGTGTTTTTATAAGACGTTACGGCAACAAGAATGGTTGTCAGCCAGCGCCTGAGCTGCCAAGAACTGAGAGAAAGGAGAACTTCCAGGAGAAGTCGGGCGTGCTAGAGGAGGGACAAGAGGCTGCAAAAATGAAGTTTGATTGTTGCACCTGCGATGTGACGAATGTGATTTGCACGCTACTAGGCACGCGGCGGCTTCTAAACAGGCTAATCGATGAGTTGAAGTGAATTGCACAATCGACGCGTAGATCGACTGCCTATCTTGCCGAGGGCATTACCGTGACGTGGGTGTGCAGTACAGGCTCGGCCAGGTAATGCTTCGAAACAGCTCAAGGGCTACAGGCAGATGGGTGATTCCGCGAAATGAGTTCAGCAAGATAAGACGTTGCCATTTGTCCTGATTTGCTGTATTCTCTTCGGGCCGATGGAAACAAAAGTATTGAAACTCGATGCCGGCGATGTTGACGTGGAGAAGATCCGCGAGGCCGCGGAGTTGATCGATGCCGGCGGGCTTGTGGCCTTTCCCACTGAAACCGTCTATGGAATTGCCTGCCGGGTTGAGGGCGAGGCACTGGCCAGACTGGACAATCTCAAGGACAGGACCGCCGAAAAATATTATACCTTGCACATAGCGCATAAGGACAATGTCAGCCAATATGTGCCCGTGATCGGTCTGAGGGCCCAAAAGCTAATAAGAAATGCCTGGCCCGGTCCTTTGACCATAGTTTTCGCGTTGGATGAGCAGGACATTCAAACCCAGCGAGCGAATCTCGCTCCAGATGTCTTCAAGAATCTTTACAGAGACAGTTCCATAGGTATTCGTTGCCCCGACGACCCGGTAGCCTTGGCGTTGTTGCGCCAGACAAAGAGTCCGGTTGTTGCGCCGAGTGCAAACATGACGGGCAAGCCGCCTGCTGTCGATGCCGATCAAGTTCTTGATCATTTAGCAGGTCAAATTGACCTGCTATTGGACACCGGACCCTGCAGGCACAAAGAGAGCAGCACTGTTGTTAAGATAGGCAAAAAGGGAATGGAGGTCTTGCGCAGCGGAGTGTATTCACAGCGGCAGTTGCGTGATCTGTCAGAGGTCAGGTTTCTGTTTGTATGTACGGGAAACACATGCCGCAGCCCAATGGCCGAGGGAATATTTCGAAAATATTTGGCAGAAAAACTAGGATGCGATGTTGACGGCCTCGGCGCGTTAGGTTATAAGGTGAACTCGGCAGGCATCATGGGTTCGGCCGGATTTCCGGCAAGCCCCGAGGCGGTGAAAGCCTGTGCAGTCGAGGGAATAGACATAAGGCCCCATAGGAATAAGGGATTGTCCAGGGAGCTTATTGTTGAGAGTGACATCATCTTTGCGATGGAACGGTTGCACGTCGAGAGAATTGTTGCCCTTGAGCCCAACGCCGCCCAGAAGTGTTCGTTGCTGGCTGAGCCAGAAGGGATTCCTGATCCGATAGGTCACCCGCAAGAGTATTACGATTGCTGTGCACGAACGATAGTGGCAGCGGTAAGAAGAAGACTAGACGAGCTCGCAACATGAAGATAGCAATTGGAAGCGATCATCGCGGCTTCGAAGCCAAACAGCTAGTCAAGGCCATTGCTGCTGAGCTAGGCCACGAGTGCATTGATTTCGGCACCGATGACAATAATCCGGTTGATTACCCAGACCTGGCTTATTTAGCGGCCACGGCCGTGTCTGAGAAGCGAGCGGACAGAGCGATTCTCGCCTGCGCGACCGGTATCGGAATGAGCATGGCGGCGAACAAGATTCACGGAGTCAGGGCAGCTCTGTGCCATGACGAGCTCAGCGCTCAGGTTTCGCGCGACCACAACGATGCGAATGTTCTGTGTCTGTCGGCGGACCAAATCGGTGCAGTATTGCTGCGAAAGATGGTCGAGGTCTGGCTGACCACTGAATTCAGCGGCGGAAGGCACGAGAGAAGGGTGAGAAAGATCCACATGATCGAAGAGGGCAAGGATCCAAGAGATATCCAGGCCGGTTGAACCGGGGTAGATATTTGCGATGGTGGGCAGGAAGGCCTGCCCTATTACATGAATCCGCAAAGTCAGACTTTGGCCGGGGCTTGCTTCGGTTTCTTTGAGATGGCCTCAATCGCTGTTTTTATCCTGTCTCTGCCCGCTTGAGTCTTTCGGCGCAGCTTTTCGGATTGACTGAGGCCTATCGAACGCAGTTTGCTGTATCTGTTTTCGAGCAGGTTCTCCGTTTTCGTGCGTTTGAGATCACGCAGCGTTTTGACAACGTATTCTTCCACGTTATAAACGGTGTCGTGATGGTTGCGATGTGCGCCGCCGAGCGGTTCGGAGATGACCGCGTCAACCAGCCCGAGCTTTTGGAGGTCCTTGCTGGTCAATCTCAGTGCCTCGGCTGCTTTGGCCGCTTGTGAGCCGTCGCGCCAGAGAATCGCGGCACAGCCCTCCGGAGAGATCACAGAATAGTAGGCGAATTCTAGCATCGCCAATCTGTCTCCAACACCTATTCCGAGAGCGCCGCCGGAACCGCCTTCTCCTGTGACAATGCAAATTATCGGGACCTTGAGTCGGGACATCTGGTGTAGGTTCACCGCGATCGCCTGGGCCTGGCCTCGCTCCTCGGCGCCGATGCCCGGATAGGCGCCTGGGGTATCTATAAGCGTCACAATGGGAATACCGAACTTCTCAGCGAACTTCATCTTGGCCAATGCCTTGCGATAACCCTCGGGATTCGGGCATCCGAAATTGCACGCGATTTTCTCCTTTGTGCTTCTGCCCTTGTCTTGACCGACGACGAGCACACGCTCGCGACCGATATGGCCCAGGCCTGTAACAACAGCGCGGTCGTCACCGAAACATCTGTCTCCGTGCAGTTCGCGAAAATCCTTTACCATCAGGTTCAGATAGTCCGAGAGAAGGGGTCGGTTCGGGTGGCGCGCCACCTGAACGGTTTGCCAGGCCGTGAGGCTCGAATAGACACGTTTCAATTCCAGGACCTGCTGCCGCTGGAGCTGGCGAATTTCGGAAGAGTAGTCAATTCCTTTTGCCGAGCCGAGCTTGCGCAATTCATTCATCTGGCGATCAAGGTCCGCCACTGTCTGCTCGAAGTCGAGGTAATCGCCGCTGGTCAGACTGCTATTGTTCGGTTTATCAGCTATAGTACGATCTCGTTTTGCCATGAAAACATCACGAGAATATTCCACCATAAAGGCAGGACTTCCCGAAACGCCCAAATAGTAACATTTTAATGAGCCAAACGAAAGAAAAAAATTGACATCCCAAAGCCCGTGCAGTAGCTTCTAGCAGAATCCATTCTGATGTCTATATTCATAAAATGTTGACTGTGAAGGACTTAGGGCGAATAGTCAAAGATCAGGAAGAAGGAAATTGTATCGTGAAGCAATGGCGTTTTGAGGTTTACAGTCGGTCGGGCTTTTCCGACGTGCACGGCCAGAGCGTTCTGGAAGACATAAAGGAATTGGGCATCAGTGTGGTGCAGGCGGTCCAGTCGGCCAAGGTATTTCTTATTGAAGCAGATTTCGATGAGGATTTTGCAAAGCGCCTTGCCCGAGAGCTTCTGGCCGATCCGGTTTGTGAGGAATATTACATAGGCAGAAGTGGTCCACCGGCCGGGCTGGCCAAGGCGACACTTATAGAAGTGCACTTGAAAAGCGGCGTCACCGACCCGGTAGCCGAGTCAGTGATGACGGCCGTCGCGGACATGGGCGTCGAAGCCGAGCATGTTAGGACTGCCCGAAAATATGTTCTGCTCGGTGAGATTGGGCCGCAACAGATAGAGACAATTGCCAAGAAGATTCTCTCGAACGACTGCATCGAAGATTGTGTCATAGGCAATGAGGCCGAGCCTCCGAGTCCGCATCTCAAGCCGTACGAGCTGGAGGTAGTACACTGGCCTGTCTGCGACCTGGACGATGATGGCCTCGTGACGCTGAGCAAGGAAAAGGACCTGTTCCTGAATTTGATCGAGATGCAGACAATTCAGCAGTACTACAGGGACCTCGGCAGAGAGCCTACCGATATCGAGCTGGAGACGCTGGCCCAGACCTGGAGCGAGCACTGCGTACACAAGACGCTGAAGAGTTCTGTCGATTTGTCAATCGATGGCGAGCAGGTGCACTTCGACGACGTGCTAAAAGATACAGTCTTCAAAGCCACCAAGCAGCTCGGTAAAGACTGGTGCATATCCGTTTTTGCCGACAATGCCGGTGTGGTCGAATTCGACGAGAATTCGGCAGTCTGCTTCAAGGTGGAAACTCACAATCATCCCTCCGCCCTTGATCCCTACGGCGGTGCGGCCACCGGCATCGGCGGCGTGATTCGTGACCCCATGGGAACCGGAATGGGCGCCAAGCCGATCGCCAATACTGACATATTCTGCTTCGGCGAGCCCGACAAGAAGCTCGATGAGATCCCGAAAGGAATCCTCCATCCACGAAGGATCATGAAGGGCGTTGTCTCGGGCGTACGCGACTACGGCAACAGGATGGGAATTCCGACAGTCAACGGCGCGATCTATTTCGACGACAGATACCTGGCCAATCCGCTCGTGTACTGTGGCAACATCGGTTTGATGGACAAGAAGAAATGCTTTAAGAATCCACAGAGCGGCAATCTAATCGTCATGGTCGGCGGGCGTATCGGCAGAGACGGCATACATGGTGCGACCTTCTCGAGCGGAGAAATGACGTTTGAGC
>LJTR01000095.1 GCA_001303465.1 Phycisphaerae bacterium SG8_4 | reverse complement strand
CGAGGCCGCCACAATCGATCATGTTTCGGTCGGTGAACAGCAGCCGGAGACCGAGCACGAATTCAAAGGCGAGAGAACCGAGACAGGGATTAACGAAGGACGCCGCTGGCGTCATGGTTCCTGGTTCCAATACACCCTCGATACGCAAGGAGAAAGTGCGGTCGACATAGAGGTGACCTACTGGGGCGGCGACAGAGGTCGCAGGTTTGATGTTCTGGTCAACAGTAAACGGATTGCATCCGAGGAGCTACAAGGGAGCAAGCCCGGCGAATTTTTTGCCAAGCGCTATTCCATACCGGAATCCGTGCTTAAGGCAGCTTCCAACGGACGCGTTACTATTAAATTCGTAGCGACCCGGTGGCTGGCTGGCGGGGTTTACGATGTGCGCCTTCTGCGACCTGAGAAATAATGACGGATATGTATCGCACGATACGATTCTGTGACTTGTGGTTCTTTTGTGGGGTGACAACTATTCTGCGGTTGTCCATCAGTCATTTGCTATAGACCACTCTGGACAGGAATAGTGGCGATCACCATTTTGAGACCTAGTTGGAGGGCGCGGATGCGACAAGGCTGACCGCTAGTGCGCTGCTCGATTCCAGGACCGCCGATGTGATCGTCAAGATTGTCAGCGGCGACTTTTAAGCCACGGAAATCAACATCCGGTTGCCCGGACCTGCGTCCTCCTGGATCTCAAAGATCTTCATGGCTGACTACTGTTGCTAATGTCTATTATTTGTTGGCGTGGCCATTCGCGGCTGTCCGATCACGGCGGGCATTTGGCGCATATCGACCTGAACAACGTTGTGCTCAGATAGCGGTCACCACGATCAGGCAGGATGACGACAATCGTCCCGGAGTCCATCTTCTGTGCCACGTGCAAAGCCCCCGCGACCGCCGCACCGCTTGACATCCCTGCAAAGATTCCTTCCTCGGTGGCAAGGCGCCTTGTCGTCTCGAAGGCTTCGCCGTCTTCGATGGTTATTTTCTCGTCCAACATTTCCGGGTCGTAGATGCTAGGGATCATGGCTTCTCTCATGTTCTTGAGTCCCTGGATTGCATGTCTTTCGGTAGGTTCGATCCCGACCGTTCTTACCTGGGGCTTCTTTTCTTTCAGGAACAGGTTTGTCCCCATCAGCGTTCCGGTTGTGCCCATGCCGGCAACGAATACATCGACCTCGCCATGGGTCTGCGCGAAGATCTCCGGCCCGGTCGTCTCGTAGTGGGCAAGGACATTGTTTTTGTTGGCGAACTGATTAGGCATATAGTATTTCTCAGGTTCGGCGTCCAGAAGTTGGTGGGCTTTTCTTATGGCGCCATCGGTGCCTTCCTTGGCGGCAGTCAGTTCGACTTCGGCGCCCAGCGCCTGCAGGATGTGCTGCCTCTCTGTACTGACGCACGCCGGCATGCACAGTTTTATCTTGTAGCCTTTTGCCGCTGCGATCATAGCCAGAGCGATGCCGGTATTGCCCGAAGTAGGTTCAAGGATCATCTTGCCGGCGGTAAGCTCTCCGGATTCCTCGGCCTTCTTTATCATCCAATAGGCGGGCCTGTCCTTGACCGAGCCGCCCGGATTGGACCCTTCGAGCTTGGCAAGGATGCGCACTCGGGGTTTCTCGCTGTTGAGAGCGTTCAATTCCACGAGCGGCGTATTTCCAATGGCCGACGCTACACTCATCTACGTTTACCTCCGAAGGTTGTCCCAACCTTGGCACTGCTCATTGACCGACTCTTTGGATCACGCTGCTTGGTACTGATGTTAGCACGAACGGCGCAGAAAGTCAAGCAAACCTACGTCAATCTCAGCTCGTATCAGTGTCTGCTCAAGACCACATGCTGTTTGCATGTGTGGAGGATATATCTGCGTCGAGTTCCGATGGCGCACCGTAGAGCTGAAAAAAAACAACCAAAAAAGATTGACAATTCGATACAAATAGACTAAGTAACGGCAAGCGTCAGTATTTGTAGTCCGGTTTGTTTTTGCGGGAGGCACAGATTATGAGAACGGTATGTGTTTGTGTTTTGCTGGCGGCTGTTGTCGCGGGCGGTTGCGCTTCGAGCAAAGGTGAGAGTTACTCTCTGGTCGGTTTCAACTTTGCCGAACTGGACAGGGTAGCCATACTCGAAGTCACCGGCCAGGTCCGGGGCGAGACGGTCAAGAATCAGATCGGGACCTTTTTTGAAATGGAACTGATGAAAAGAGGCTACTCACCCATAGAGCGGAGCCAGGTCCAGGTACTACTCAAGGAACAGGAATTCCAGGCATCGGACATAACCAGCGATGCCGGCGCCGCGGCCGCGGGAAAAGTCCTGAATGTGCCTGCTGTGCTGCTTATTAACATCCCGAAGTACAAAGAAGAAATGACCATGACGGCGAAGCTGGTCAACGTCGAGGACGCTCGCATCCTGTGGATAGGTAACGGTTCGGGCACCACGGGCAAGACGTTTGCAACGATTCTTGGTGCTGCAGCCGGCGCCGCCGCCGGGGTGGCCGTTGCCGGCGAAGGTGATCAAGTCGTCGGGGGCATCGCGGGCGGCATCCTGGGTGGGGTGGCTGGCCAGGCCTTATCGCCGCAACAAGAAGAACAGGTCAAGAAGGTGATCGCGAAGGTCTGCGAGAGCATGCCCGCCAGATTCGTCGGGCAGCGTTAGCGCCGAGAAATTCTGCAAGACAGGGAAAAAATCGCGGCTCTTTTCAGCCAAATCAATTCAAAAAGGGGCCTCTGCTGAGATACTCGGCGGAGGCTTTACTTGTTCGGCCCACCTATCCGCTAATAAGGATGAACCCAACTCTGGCTGGGTCGGCGAGCGCGGCGCAAATTACCTGTCAACTTGGCGTGGCAGGCTTGATATCGGTGCCAAAATTGGCATATCGCCGGCGGTTGAACTGCGGCAGGAAGGGCAGAGCGTGCGATTTATGCCTCACATAAAAGCCTGTGAACAAGATAGTTAGGGCACGGCGGCCAAAATAGCCTCGTGGAGGCACAGAAGCTGGTATATGTTTTGCGTGTGTCGGTATGAGCTGCACCGGATAACAAGGGCCCTATACGGGCCAAAACCGATACTATGGCAATGTTAGTGGTTAATAAACAAAGGATTAACGATTGAACCTGTGATCAAGCACACTATTTATGGAGGCAAGCAATTATGGCAGTTAAAGACTTGGCATTTGAATCCGAAGCGCGAGCAGGGTTGTTAGCCGGCGTGGAAAAACTGGCCGCGGCCGTCAAGCCAACGCTCGGCCCAAGAGGTCGAAATGCCGTTATCGACAAGAGTTGGGGAGGCCCGACCGTGACCAAGGACGGCGTGACCGTCGCCGAAGAGATTGACCTCTCGAATAAGAACGAGAATCTCGGTGCTAAGTTGGTGAAGGAGGCCGCGAGCAAGACCTCGAAAATAGCCGGTGACGGCACTACTACCGCGACCGTGCTTACCGAGGCGCTCTTCAAAGAGGCGTACAAGAATCTTGCGGCCGGTGCCGACGCCATGGCGCTCAACCGCGGCATGCAGCAGGCGGCCAAGGCCGTAACCGACAAGCTCGTCTCGCTTGCCCAGCCCATCAACATTGCAAAAGCCGACGACATCGTCAATATCGCCTCGGTCTCGGCCAACAATGACCTTGAGATCGGCAAGATCATGGCAAAGGCTTTCCAGAGGGTCGGCAAAGACGGCGTAATCACCGTTGAAGAGGGCAAGAGCTTCGAGACGACCGTGGAATTCGTCGAAGGTATGCAGTTTGATCGAGGTTATCTCTCACCGCATTTCGCTACGGACACCGACAGCATGGTCTGCGACCTAACCAAGCCGTTTATCCTCGTCTATGAAGAGAAAATCAGCAATGTGGGCAAACTCGTGCCGCTGCTGGAGAAGGTTTCAAAGGCAAAGAGACCGCTGCTGATCATCGCAGAAGATGTTGAGAGCGAGGCGCTCGCGACTCTGGTGGTTAACAAGCTAAGAGGCGTCCTGGAAGTGGCGGCAGTCAAGGCTCCCGGATACGGCGATCGCAGGAAGGCGATGCTTCAGGATATCGCAGTGCTGACAGGCGCCGAGCCCATTTTCAAGGATCTTGGAATCGAACTCGAGAACATCACCGTCAGCCAGCTCGGCCAGGCCAAAAAGGTGACTATCGACAACGATAACACGATCATTGTCCAGGGCGCCGGCGGCCAACAGGGTATCAACGGCAGGATCAAGCAGATCAAAGACGAAATCGACATCACGACCAGCGATTATGACCGCGAGAAGCTGCAGGAGCGGCTGGCAAAGCTCACGGGCGGCGTTGCTCAAATCAACGTCGGCGCAGCGAGCGAGGCTGAAATGAAAGAAAGAAAGGCTCGCATCGAAGACGCTCTGCATGCCACGCGGGCAGCCATCGAGGAAGGAATTGTCCCCGGTGGGGGCGTGGCGTTGATTCGCTGTCTCGACGCCGTCGATAAGCTGAAGCTCGAAGGCGATGAGAAGACCGGCGCCGATATTCTTGCCAGGTCACTCACCAAGCCCTGCTACACCATTGCCTACAACGCAGGCGCGACTCCGAATCTCGTTGTCAACAAAGTCGCCGAAGGTAAGGGCGGCTTCGGCTACAACGCCAACACGGACAGATAT
This sequence comes from Phycisphaerae bacterium SG8_4, assembly GCA_001303465.1. Classification (GTDB taxonomy): domain Bacteria; phylum Planctomycetota; class Phycisphaerae; order Sedimentisphaerales; family Anaerobacaceae; genus SG8-4. Next base: position 6,906 of record LJTR01000095.1, on the reverse strand, counting down.
GAAGACCTTTTGAAGGCCGGCGTAATTGACCCGGCCAAGGTCGCCCGAATTGCTCTGCAGAATGCTGCAAGCATCGCCGGTCTGCTGTTGACGACAGATTGCCTTGTGACCGAGAAACCGACTGAAAAAGACGCAATGCCCCCCGGCGGCCCAGGTGGAGACCCGGGCATGGGCGGCATGGGCGGAATGGGCGGCATGGGCGGAATGGGCGGCATGATGTAAGATCGTCCTGGGGTTTTGCCCCTGTCTTGCTTTAGTGATTAATAAGCGATCAATTAGTTGAACTAGAAGAAGATGTAGATAAGGAGTGAGTTATGAACATTAGACCTCTGGATGATAGGATCGTAATCAAACAATCGGAAGCCGAAGAGAAAAGTGCCGGGGGGATTCTCCTTCCGGACACAGCGAAGGAAAAACCGCAGATTGGCAAAGTCGTCGCCACCGGACCGGGCAAGCTTCTCGATGACGGCAAGCGAGGCCAAATGTCGGTCAAGAAGAAGGACGATGTTATCTACGCAAAATACAGCGGCAGTGACGTCGAAGTCGATGGAGAGAAATATGTGATTCTCAGGGAAAGTGATGTTCTCGGAATCGTTGAGAAGTAGACGGCCGCTGAGCAGCCGCAGGCAAGAGACTGAAACTACAATAGTCAATTATTGAGAAGAGGAAATAACGATGGCAAAACAATTGATGTTTGACGATACGGCAAGGGCGCAGCTTAAGGACGGCCTGTCGCAACTGGCTGATGCAGTCAAGGTCACGCTCGGGCCGACAGGCAGAAACGTGATACTGCACAAGAGCTGGGGTTCTCCGAAGGTAACCAAGGACGGTGTCTCGGTCAGCAAGGAAATCGAGTTGCCCGAGCCTTTCAAGAACATGGGCGCAAAGATGGTCAATGAGGTTGCCAGCAAGACGTCCGACGTCGTCGGCGACGGGACAACAACTTCGACCGTCCTGGCCGAAGCGATCTACACCGAGGGTCTGAAGCATGTTACGGCCGGCGCCAATCCAATGGCGCTTCAGCGAGGCATCAGCAAAGCCGCCGAAGTGGCGACCGCGTACATCCAGGTTGTGAGCGTTCCGGTGAAAGGTCACGACGACATTGCGAAGGTCGCAACCATCAGCGCCAACAACGACCCGGATGTCGGCGATATTCTGGCCCGTGCGATCGACAAGGTGGGTGGCGACGGCGTAATCGAGGTCGAGGAAGGCAAGGGAATGAATAACGAGCTGAACGTGGTCGAAGGAATGCAGTTCGACAAGGGCTACATTTCGCCTTACTTCATGACCAACGCCGATACGCTCGAATCGGTCCTCGAAGATGCTTATATCCTTTTGCATGAGAAGAAGATATCCAACATTCGCGAGCTTATCCCACTGCTCGAAAAAGTCGCGCAGGTGGGCAGGCCGCTGCTGATCATCGCCGAGGACGTCGAGGGCGAGGCATTGACGGCACTGGTCATAAACCGCCTGCAAGGTGTGCTCAGGACCTGTGCAGTCAAGGCGCCGGGATTTGGCGACCGCAGAAAGGCCATGCTGGCCGACATCGGCATCTCGACCGGCGGGCAGGTGATCACCGAAGATCTGGGCATCAAACTCGAGAGCATTGAGCTGTCGCAACTGGGTAAGGCAAAGAAGATCGTTGTGGACAAGGACGCGACAACGATAATCGAAGGCGCCGGCAAGAAGAAGGACATCAAAGGCCGGTGCGATCAGATCCGCAAGCAGATCGAAAAGACGACCAGTGACTACGACCGCGAGAAGTTGCAGGAACGCTTGGCCAAGCTTACCGGTGGCGTGGCCGTAATAAATGCCGGCGCTGCAACTGAAACGGAAATGAAGGAGCGCAAAGACCTGCTGGATGATGCTCTTCACGCCACGAGGGCCGCGGTCCAGGAAGGTGTTGTCGTCGGCGGCGGCATCGTATTTCTTCGGGCGATTCCGGAGGTGGAAAATGCACGCGCGAAGGCCAGGGGCGATGAGAAGATCGGCTTTGACATTGTGATAAAGGCGCTCAAGGCCCCGACCATGCAGATCGTCGACAACTGCGGCGAGCATGGTGACGTGATCGTTGCTCAACTACTTGAAAAGGGCAAAAGAATTGGCTATGATGCCAATACGGGTGAGTTTGTCGATATGTTCAAAGCCGGAATTATCGATCCTGCGAAGGTGGCCCGAACGGCGCTTGAAATGGCCGCTTCGGTAGCCGGGTTGATGCTGACTACCAACGTTCTGGTCACTGAGCTGAAAGACAAGGACAAAGACGAGGAGCCAATCCCCGGATCATTGAGATGATGACTCGTGGTTCGTGAGGCGTGCAGCGAAATGCGAAATACGAATCACGAGATGCGAGATACTAGAGTATGGCCAAACGGGATTATTACGAAGTCTTGGGTGTGGGCAAAGATGCTTCGGCCGATGAGATCAAGCGTGTGTATCGACGTCTGGCGATGAAGTATCATCCGGACAAGAATCCGGATGATAAAGAAGCCGAAGCCAAGTTTAAGGAGTGCGCAGAGGCCTATGAGGTTCTGAGCGATCCGACCAAGCGGCAGCGTTACGATCAGTACGGGCACGAAGGCCTGCGCGGGGCCGGCATGCATGACTTTTCCCGGATGAACGTTGAAGATATTTTCAGCATGTTTGGCTTCGACGATTTCTTCGGCGGCATATTCGGCGGACGAGGTGGAAGGTCCAGCCGGCCGACCGGACCCGCCCGCGGCTATGATCTGGAAACCACAGTCGAATTGACGCTAGGGGATATTGCCAGAGGTACTGAGAAGACCATCGAATTCACCCGCCAGGATATATGCGGCGAATGCAGCGGAAACGGCAGTGCAAAAGGAAGCTCGCCCGGCAAGTGTCCAACCTGCGGCGGCACCGGGCAGGTAGCACGCGGCGGCGGTTTCTTCCAGATGGTCTCAACCTGCCGGCAATGCGGCGGCGCCGGTCAGATCATCACCAATCCTTGCAAGAAATGCAGAGGCACTGGGAAAGTGCCAAAGAAGAGAACCGTCAACATCAAGATCCCTGCCGGTGTCCATGAAGGGCAGGGCATACGAGTTGGCGGCGAAGGTGAGCCCGGCCGGGGCGGAGGCCCCAGGGGCGATCTCTACTGCTATGTGAGGGTCAAGCCCCATGAGTTTCTGCAGCGTGACGGCAATGATCTGGTAGCTGTTGTCCCCATAAGCTTTACGCAAGCCGCTCTGGGGACGACTATTGACGTGCCGAGCATCAACGGGGCCAAAGGTTTGAGAATCCCTCCCGGGACACAGTATGGAAGTGTCTTCAGGATCAAAGGCCAAGGCCTGCCTGACATACGCAGTCATCGAACAGGCGACGAACTCGTGCAAGTCACCATCGAGACTCCGACGAAGCTCAACGCCGAGCAGCAGGATCTGCTCAGGCAATTTGCCAAGAAGGAAAACAAGCGAGTTTCTCCGAAGTCCAAGAGCTTTTTCGAAAAATTGAAGAAACATTTTGCTGACCACTGATGAAAGACAAGAAGAAAGAAAAGCCGAAGAGAGAAGATTCGCAGAAGGCAAGAAAGCGCGAGTCTGAAGAACCTCGTGAGACGATAGAGAGTCTGCGAGAAGAAAAGGACGAGCTTCTCGGCAAGCTCCAGCGCGTGAGCGCCGACTATGCGAATTATCAGAAGCGCGTGCCGAAGCAGATCGCCGATACGATCGGCTACGAGAAGGAGCTGATCATAAAGAAGCTCCTGCCAGTCGTGGACAACTTTGAGCATACGCTTCAAAATGCTCACTCGGCCGAAGACCTCGACGTGCTCGTAAAGGGTGTCAGAATCGTCTACGATCAATTGCGTGACGTGCTGAAATCTCAGAACGTCGAGCAGATTGAAGCTCGGGGACAGACGTTTGATCCGGCCCTGCACGAGGCGATGACGCAGAGGACCGAGCCCGACGCCGAAAACAATACGGTGCTTGAGGAATTTCAGAAGGGATACAAGCTCAACGGCCGCGTTATCAGGCCGAGCAAGGTGATCGTCAACAGATTAGTGAGTGAGCAGAAGGAACTGCAGCAAGAGGACCGTGAGGCCCAAGAGGCGCCAGAGGAGTGTCAGACAGCCGAGGAATGCGAGGCTGCAGACCAGGAGTAATTGCCATGCCGACCTACGACTACGAGTGTGAAAGCTGCGGACATCAGTTTGAGCAGTTCCAGAGTATCACCGCCAGGCCGACAAGAAAGTGCCCCGAGTGCGGCAGAATGAAGTTGCACAGGCTCATCGGTGCCGGTGCCGGAGTGATCTTCAAGGGCTCCGGATTCTATCAGACCGACTACAGAAGCGAGAGTTATAAGCAGGCCGAGAAGAACGAGACAAAGAGCAGCACCGACAAAGACACCGCGAAGAAGAAAGACGATACCAAGACCAAAGATTCGAAATCCACGGACACAGCGAAGTCAGTCAAGGAAGACAAGAAGAAATCGGCATAGAATTGTCATGGCCTCGGCGTGTTCCTCCAAGGGAGCCGGCCTCAGTCGGACTTGAAACGACAGACCATTATTCACAGAATGCCTGTCCGCCTCAATGGGTTCGCCGAAAATCCGTATCACCCGTTCACGATCTACCGTATCAATATCACAGTGTTCAATTCTTGCCGGACGTTGCCTGGAAAACCCACCGTCGCGTGCCTGAGAAGCCGCGCCTCAGCGGGTCATGAGTTTTACGACGAGACTTTTTTCAGGACATAGTATGTGGGCTTACTATGGCGGAACGTGTAATCGCCGCTCTTCCATTCATAGAACAAATAGGCCGAACCGTCCATCTCTTTGATCGTGTATTTGGACGCTGTTTTTGTTCTGTTGTCAGAGATAACCAATCCCCGTGTCCAGGCTCGGCTGTAGCCGTTTGGCACTTTGTCATTCTTACAAGTTAGCCTGCCATTTCTTTCGAACATCATTTCATTCAAAAACAGCTCACCTCCTCGACCTTTCCATCGTTTCTGGCCAACCTTGAACTGGTCGACCTCATCGACATAATCTACACTCTTCCAGGTTCCGATGACTTGTGGGTCATTAACAAACGGCCAGTCTATCTTGTCAACAATATGTCCCTGCTCATCGATGTAGCTGGTCGCAGGGATGTGTGCCTTGTCGTCGCCCCTTGTGTCATCTTCATCATCTTCCTGCTCAGAAGTCCACACCTTGTCGAGTAGTCCTGAAGTTTTAGATGAGACCTTCTTCAGAACATAATATGCAGGTTTCATATAGCGAATTGTGTAATCGCCACTCTTCCACTCATAGAACATATAGACTGAACCGTCTATTTCCTTAATGAGATATTTGCTGGCTGTCTTGTCGCCTGAATGGAATACAAGTCCTTTTGTCCAGGTCCACCAGGGCTTGAATGTCTTGCCATTCGCCCTGAATATGAGCCCTTTGAGGTATAGCTCTCCGCTTTTCCAATTCTTCTCGTCCGGTTTGAATTCTTCAATCTCGCGAACAAAATCTACACTTTCCCAGGTTCCTATGAGCTGTGGGTCATTTACGAAGGGATAATCGATTTTGTCGACAATGCGTCCCTCCTCGTTGATATGACTGGTCGCAGGGATGTCTGCCTTCTTGCCGTACTTTGGCTCGTACTTTAGGCTTTCGACTGAGACCTTCTTCAGGACATAGTAGAAGGGTTTCATGTAGCGAATTGTATAGTCTCCGCTCTTCCACTCATAGAACATGTAGGCTGAACCATCCATGTCCTTGATGATGTATTTGCTCGCGGTATCATCATCAAGTACCAAACCTTTCGTCCATGTCTGTCCGCTGCGGGACATACCGCCGCCTTCTTCAAAAACAAGATTATTGAGCCAGAGTCTGCCTCTCCAGTTTTTTTGGGAGGGGTTGAACTGGCCTATATCGCGGACAAAATCTACGGTTTTCCATCCTCCGACAACTTTTGGATCATTGACAAACGGATAATCGATCTTGTCGACGAGACGTCCTTTCTCGTTGATATAACTGGTAGCAGGTATATCTGCTTTCTCGTAAGATTCAGAGCCCGGGAGAGGCAATACATTGATCTCCATGACTGCTCTGGTCTGTTTGTGAATCTCAAATCTTCTGCTCCGAATCACCGACTCTCAATCCGTTGGTCAATTGGTAAGAAGGGCTTGCCACAGTTATTTCCTTGACTGAATCGTTGTGTATCCGGAAGGAAATATCACCAAAAGACATGTAGTAGTGGCTGGGGAGATTGTCGAGACTGTACTCATTGCCTCCGTAAAAGATCACTTCTGGTTTTCCAAGAGCCTCCAGCACATCTTCCTTACTCATGTTGAACGTATAATCACCAACTCGTATGCCAGGTACGATTATCCTGCTGACAATATCCGTTGCCGGTCTATGAGATCCTGGGCTATCAATGGGCGAGACATTTATCTCCATGATCGTCCTGTCCTGCTTGTTGATTTCAAACATGAGGCCTTTGTCCTCGTAGGAGAGGAAATCTTTGCGCTCAAATTCCCTGATATTGACGTCAGTGCCGAAGAGTCTTTTCAGTTTCTGCTCGGAGTCACCTACTGCCAATCCATTGGCGAATTTGTAAGAGGGACTCAGCGCGGTGATCCCAGTGACCGAATCGCCGGTCATCCCAAAGGAAACGTCACCATAGTGCATGAAATACCTTTTCGGAAGATTGTCGAGAGTATACCTTTGGCCTCCATAGAAGATCACCTTTGGTTCTCCCAGTTTTCTCAACACGTCGTCTCTGGTCATGTCAAACGTGTAGTCACCAACTCGTATTCCGGGCACGATTGTCTTAGCCTCGGAAGTGGCAGCATCGGCCACCGAGTTCCTGCCCATCGGCAACAACGTGGCACCAATAACAACGATCGCAATCAATCCACAAATCCCAAGTTTTGAACTTTTCGGTATTGGTCTGGTCAACAT
>LJTR01000094.1 GCA_001303465.1 Phycisphaerae bacterium SG8_4 | reverse complement strand
GCCTGAGAAGCCGAGGACCAATAGCATCAACTGCAAAAATCTTAGGCGCATATCAAAATCCTAGAATACATCCTGAACTCGGGTCTCTTACCAACGACGCGGATACAGTGGGAGTTTAGAATTGGGAATCAAAAAGGACAGACCTGTAGATTCCGCATTCTAAAATCTGAATTGGTGGGATTTGATCACGCCAGCAGAATGACTGTCCGCAGAGGGCTAAAGTAGGAACCGCCGAGACAGGTCTTTGAAAGTGGAAGCTGTTCGGAAAAACCGGACTGCTCGACAACGGCGATCACGCTTGCAGAAAGGGCTGCCAATGTCGAATTCAAGCATTCCGTCGTTTTCGAGATCCCGGCCAGGCCAAAAGAAATCGGGACATCAATACACTGGCCGCTGTGACAGTGTTTGTCATGTTCATGCCTATCTTCGGAGGAACGGTGGCCATGATCCGCAAACCGCGAATGAACGTGATCCTTGCACTGCTCGTGGAAAACTGATTCGAACTCAATATGACCGTCGGCGCCAAAGCACAGCACGGTTCCGTACGCGGAGTTGCCAATCAAAGAAAGGCACACTAGCACCACGGCGAATTCTTTGCGTACATATTTTACAGCTACACCCAAAATCACAATCCAATTATATAAATCGGCGCGACAATATGCAAGTCTTATCGGCATATACGCGTAAGAACTCCACATGTTCGCCTCGCATTTGTGGCTAACTCGGCATTTCAGAGCAGTTGTCCGGGCTGTAGCAGTATGCCGCCAAACGCAGTACATTTGCATTTTTCGGACGAACTTGCTATTCTGAGTCCCAGGGGCAATCCTGTGGGTTGCTCCAATCGCTTTGGAAGGGCTGGGACGTTACCCTGCCCCCTACTTTACTCGAAGGGATTGAAGAAATGTCCAAACATCTGAACAGCCGCCAATTTCTTGGGAATTCTCTTGTCAATCCCGCAGCCGGCGCGCTCGTCGCGGCGAAAGCCTCGGCCGAGCCGGCCGTCGATTTTCCGACCGCCAACCTGGGCGGCACCAGGGTCAGCAGATTGATCATTGGCGGCAATCAATTCAGCGGATGGTCCCACAGCAGAGATTTGCCGTATCTGCGCGAATTGTTCAGGGCCTACTCCTCGGATGAGAGGGTCATGGACACGCTCGAGCTGTGCGAGGAGATGGGGATCAACACGATGCTGTCAGGAGGTTCGCGGCATCTCAACAAGTACTGGAAGGAAAGAGGCGGACGAATCCAGTGGATCGCACAGGTCCACCCCAAGACCACCGACCTTACAACCAACATAAGGCAGGCAATCGATAACGGAGCAGTCGCCGCCTACGTCCAGGGTGGTATTGGGGATAGTTTCGTCAAGGCCGGCCGCGTCGACCTGCTCGGCAAGGCCGTCGATTTCATCAAGCAAAACGGACTTGCCGCCGGGATCGGAGGCCATTCGATCGAGGTACCCATAGCGGTCGAGAAGGCCGGGATTCCAGTGGATTTCTACATGAAGACCCTCCATCACGGTAATTACTGGTCCGCCACGCCGAAGCGAGAAAGAGTGGACTTCAACGTCGACAGCGGCAGCTTGCTCGATCACGATAACATCTGGTCGATAACACCGGAAAGAACTGTCGAGGTCATGAAGACGGTAAAGAAATCCTGGATTGCCTTCAAAGTTCTCGCCGCCGGCGCTATACATCCGAGAGATGGTTTTAAATACGCCTTCGAGAACGGAGCCGATTTTGTCTGCGCAGGCATGTTTGACTTTCAGATCCGGGAGAACGTGCTCATCGCCAAAGACATACTCTCGGCGACAACTCGCAGGCAACGCCCCTGGATAGCATGAGCGGAGAAAAGACGTTGAAAGATAATCTTGCGGTCAGTACCGGCCGGTGATCTTCGTGCCGGGTTTGGTTGTCCTGACCGTCAGATCGTAGCTCTTGATCATCAAATCCATCTTGACCTTTTGATGGTCGGGATCATCCCAAAGGTTGTTGAACTCGCCCGGCTCTTTGTTTATGTCGAACAGCTCTGCGGTGCCGTGGCCGTGGTAGTTCACCCGCTTGTAACGCCTGGTGCGTGCACCATGTGGTCTGGTGATACGTGGCCGGGATGTATCCGTACTTATCCTTCAACTCTTAGAGGTACCAGCCGCGGCAAATGTCACTCGCTGTCTTTGTTGAAGCTTTTCGTGGCATACTTCAGCGGCTCGAACGACGCCAGATCCTTCATCGCGACCGCTCCCCACGTCGTGTTCAGGTGCCCCAGCATGCGCTCGTTATCGAACTTCCTGGAATAGTCCACAAAGGCCTTGGCCGCATCCGGCTTCTTCCAACTGGCGGGCCAGACGCGAAAACCCTTCTCAAGAAACATCGGCACCGATTCGTACGCCTTCCTTGGCTCGTAATGCCAGTCGCAGATTATGATGTCTTTGCCAATCATATCGATCGCCCCCGCTGTGTCATTGGCGCTGGCTTCCCATTTTCCGTAATTGTATTTTGAAGCATCGATCAGCCGGTCGCCCCACATGAGCATTTCGATCTTGTGTTCGCCGACCAGATGCTTGTGATAGTCATTGATGGCTTTCGCGAGAAGCTCGGCCTTACTCTTGCCCTTGCATCGAGGGCAATCCTCGTCACCGATCAGAAACACCTCGTCCAGACCCACGTGCATGGCGTCGGCCTCGAATACCTCGATCAACTCATCCATAAGTTCAAATATGATCTTGTTGACCTGTGGATGCAGCGGACACCAGCTTCGACAGTAGATCCCATCGTTGTTCGGATACTTGCCCGGCGTCTCATCGAATTGCGGATATTCCGTCAACAGCGGTGCCGTTCTTTTGCTCCAAGACTGATGCCCCAGACATTGAAATTGTGGAATCAGCCTGACCTTGTGTCTGCGGCACTCGGCGAGCAGTTTTTTGATCTGCTCGACACCGCTCGCGTTACCTCTGGCCAGCTCCGGATGCGATTTGTACTGGTACCCGTAGTTGATTTCGCCGACTATCACATTGACACCGAGCGCGGACAGTTCGCCGACTACGCCGGTCAACTGCTCGAGGGCCCTGCCGCTGCCAATACCAACATGGACCCCGCGCCAATGCTCTTTGCCTCCCTCCGGTGACGCGCCCTGCTGCGGCTGACAGACCGATACAAAAACACACACCGCCAGGAGAATAGATCTGATCTTCATGGTACCTTGCCCTCTGCTCAAAATTCAGTTCACGTACGCCTATGAGGCCACTTGCCGCTGGCAGACTATCTAATCGGTGCCTTGGCGGCCTTGGTCGCGACCGTGCCAATGCAAACAAGTATACCGGATTGGATTCGGTTGACAAGCAAACAAGGCCTTTGCCACCTGATCTGTGCTGATTGCGGGAGCGTTTTGTGGAAAGTGCTTGTTTTTCGCCCTGAAGATGGGCATAATCAATTCCAAATCTCGAATTTCAGATTTCAGATTTGAAATCTTAAGGAGACAGCAACATCGTAGCTTTACTTTAGCATATGGCGAATATCGTATAGCGTTCAGAGGCAGTATCGGCTGCCCATTGAACGCAATCCGCCATATGCTGTACGCTATACGCTGTACGCTATCCGTCATGAATGAGACGTTGCCGCTCGTGATTAGATTCCGGATCAGGGGGACTCTGAGGTTCCTCTCGCACGCCGAGACGCTCAGAGTCTTCCAGCGGGCCTGTGTGCGAGGGCGAATGAGCATTCAATACAGCCAGGGCTTCAATCCACGCCCCAGGCTATCGTTACCGCTGCCCAGGCCCGTAGGGGTTGAGTCCAACGACGAACTGCTCTGCCTTAAGGTACACAAGAGCACAGAAGACGGCGGCCGCTTGTGCTCTTCGGTGGCGGCGGAGCTCTCGGCGCAGCTGCCCGACGGCATTGAGCTGATTTCGGTAGACGTCGCTGGGCCCGGCGCATCGTATCGGCCCCTTTCGGCCACATACGTGCTGGCGTTGCGGCGAGAATTTCTCAACGACGACTTGAAAGCAACAATTGAGCGTTTGCTGGCCAGCGAAAGCCTCGATCTTCGGCGACAAACGGACGCCAGGGGTTCAAGATTCAGGAATATTGACGTTAGAGGTTTTTTAACGTCGATTGAGATCGGCGAGAAAGGTATAATTGTCGAGTGCAGCATCAGCGGCGCCGGCTCGGTACGAGTTGACGAGGTTCTGAGCCTGCTCCAGTTGGATCAGAGCATGCTGGCGGCGCCGATCAGGCGCACCAGCGTGCGGTGGCACGGTGCATGATATCAGTTGTAAAGTACGAAATCCTAAGGCGTGTGAAACACTAAATGCGAAATTCTAAGCACTTAGCCACGTTCCGCGGAACAAAGTGTATAGAATTTTGTATTTCTGTGATGTGAACCTCCTCGCGGATTTCCGGGACAACGCCGGGCAACAAGCATCCAGAAACGGCACCGGAGTTGTCGATATTCGATATTAGGATTTGTCTAAATATATGGGACGCGAAAATGTCAAGAGAGATGCTCATAAATGTGGCTGAGAGTGAGGAGTGCAGAGTAGCAGTCGTCGAGAACGGCCACCTCGAAGAGCTGTATGTCGAACGTGCCAGCCTGGGCACGCACGTCGGCAATATTTATAAAGGGAAAGTCGTAAACATCGAGTCCGGCATACAGGCAGCGTTTATAGACTTTGGCGTCGGCAAAAACGGTTTTCTTCACATAAGCGACCTGCATCCCCGGTATTTTTCCAGATCCGGCAGCAAGCACATCGAAACGATTGGCAGGCGCAAATCGCTCAAGGACAGGCCGCCCATCCAGGATTGTCTTCGCAAGGGCAAGGAAATCGTCGTGCAGGTGACAAAGGAAGGCATAAAGACCAAGGGCGCGACCCTCAGCACTTACGTCGCCCTGCCGGGCAAGTACCTGGTCATGATGCCCTGGACGCGAAGACACGGCGTCTCGCACAAGATCGAAGACGAAGAGGAGCGCAGAAGACTGCGTCAGATTCTCGAGGAGAGCGAGCCGCCAAAAGGGCGAGGGTTCATCATCAGGACGGCGGGACATGGGGCCTCGAAGAGGGACATTCAAAATGATTTGAGGTACCTCGGTCGGTTGTGGAGAGCTATTGAGAAACGCATAGAAACCGAAGGCGCCCCGGGCGAGCTTTATCAGGAATCTGATCTGGTTATCAGGGCGCTGAGGGATGTTTTCAACAGCAAGATAACCAAAATAGTGTGTGACTCGGAAAGCGTGGTACGCAAAATCATGGAGTTCTTCTCAATCGCCACTCCGCGAGTGAAACGAAGAGTGACGTATTATGACGGCAAAGTCCCGCTGTTCCACAAATACAGGATCGAGGGTGAAATCGCGAAGGTCCAGTCCCGCAGGGTAGAGCTTGAGGGCGGCGGTTCGATCATAATCGAGCAGACCGAGGCTCTGGTTTCGATTGACGTCAACAGCGGCCGGTACCGCAAGAAGGAAAACGCCGAGGAGACCGCGTATGAGAGCAACATAGAAGCGGCGACGGAAATCGCCCGCCAGCTTCGACTGCGAGATCTCGGCGGACTGATCATCTGCGATTTCATCGACATGCGCAGCGCCAAGCACCGCAAAGACGTGGAAAGAGCTTTTCGGGCCGCCATCAAGGACGACCGCGCCCGATCGCGAGTACTGAGCATAAGCAGATTCGGCGTGGTGGAAATGACGCGCCAGAGAATGCGGCCCTCGCTGCAGTCCAGCACATACCTGGCCTGCCCCAACTGCGCCGGATCGGGTTTTGTCAAGAGCCATGAATCGCTGGCTCTCGAAATCATTCGCCTGTTGAATCTCTCGGCTTCGAAGGAGCAGATTAAACGCATCGAACTGTTTGTCTCACCTGAAGTGGCTGACTACCTCCAGAATATGAAAAGGGCGGCACTCGCACAGATCGAGGCACACAGCGACAAACGAGTACTCATTCATGCCGCGTCCGATTACTCCGGGGAAAAGAACGATCTGATCTGCTATAACGAGAGAGGCAGCGTGGTAAAGCTATAGATACTGTGGCCGACAACATGCAACTCAATTGTGGATGTTCGACCCCCAGAATGCAGAAGTCCGGGGATAGGTACGTGGCATTCGATCTTGAATACGCGCGGCGGGTAATCGAGGCTGAGGCCGATGCGATTATTTCGGTCAAACCTATAGTCAATGAGTCGTTCGCCAAGGCGTGCGAGATGATTCACCGCTGCAAGGGCTCATGTATAGTGAGCGGAATCGGTAAAGCGGGAATTATCGCCCAAAAGATAAGCGCCACCCTTGCTTCGACCGGCACGCCGAGTCATTTCCTTCATCCGGCCGAGGCCGTCCACGGCGATCTGGGCAGACTGCGCGAGGACGATGTAGTAATAGTCCTGAGCTATGGCGGCGAAACAGATGAAGTCACCCGGTTGATCAACCTTCTCAAGCAGTTGCAGATAACATTGATATCGATGACCTTCTACAGCAATTCGTCACTAGCCAAACATAGTGATGTCGTACTGTGCATGGGTCAAATGAGCGAGGCCTGCCCGCTGGGCGTCGCTCCGAGCGTTTCGACCACCTGCATGCTGGCCGTAGGAGATGCACTTGCCTTGACGATTATGAAAGCGCGTCAGTTCAGCGTCGAAGATTATGTCAGATTTCATCCGGGCGGCTCGCTCGGCGCCAAACTGATGACCGTCGATCAATCGATGATGTTCAGGCCGGGCGAGAAACTGCCTCTTGCCGGGACTTCAGATACGATAAAGCAACTGCTTGAAGAGACAGACGACCTGAAACGCCACGGCTCTGTGATGGTGGTCGGCGAAGATGGGACGTTGTCGGGTATCATCACCGACGCCGATCTGCGCCGCCTTATGACGAAGCACGGCAGGCAGGCTTTCGATTTCAAAGCCGGCGATGTTATGACCGCTGATTGCAAGAAGATCAGAGCCGATGCCCTCGCAGCGGAGGCGACAGCCCTCTTCCATAAGTACAGAATAGACGAGTTGCCTGTTGTCGATGCCAACAACAGACCCGTCGGCCTGATCGATGTGCAGGATATCGTCACAATCAAAGTCGTGGGGTAAACCAATTGACGAATGCCGATTGTCGATTGCAAATCGGAAATTGGAAATCGAAAATGAAAAACGTGGACCTTGCAGACATACAGTTACTGGCCCTGGATGTAGACGGCGTCTTGACCGATGGCACGTTGATAATCAACTCCGACGGCAGCGAGAGCAAATTATTCAATTCGGTGGATGGCCACGGGCTCCGCATGTGGCAGCGCGCGGGACTGAAGGTTGCCCTGATAAGCGGCAGAGACTCGGCGTCGACCAAGTTGCGGGCCGATCAACTGGGAATCGAATACGTCTTTCAGGATTGCCATTTCAAGCTGCCCGTGGTCGAGAAACTCCTTGATCAGCTTGATCTGACGCCGGAGAAGGTGGCGTACGTTGGCGATGATTTGCCGGACCTGCCGGTCATGCGATACGTCGGATTCGCCGCCGCTGTCGTCAATGCGGTCGATGAAGTCAAGCAGCGGGCTGATTACGTTACCTCTCTGCCCGGCGGCGGAGGGGCGGTGCGAGAGGTGATAGAGTACATACTAAAAGGTACGGACAAATGGGCTGAACTCATGGAAAGATACTTGCCGTAACGGCAAGAAGAGGCGGTTGAAATGCGAAAACTCCTTGTCGGCTTTGTTTCGCTGGGCGTCGTGTTTGCAGCGTATATTCTGTACACAGGCACGAGCGATACGCGCATGCCCGAAACTGATTCGGGCGCCGGGTTGATTGAGTCCGCCACCGACAGCAACGTCGGCGATTTTGACGGCAACGTAGGCAAAATAGGCGACATCGGGCTCGGTCCCATGCACAAGGCCTATTTCATTAACGTAAACAAAGAGACCAAAGAGCTTGAGCGGGAATGGGGATTCGAAAAACTCCTGCACGAGACCCAGGGTTTCTGGGAGCTTGAGAAGCCCTACGTAAATGTCTTTGAGTCTGATTTCACATGTTATATAACCGCCGACAGGGGATTGGTGCAGGTGGAAACCGCGGTCGGCTGGACGGCGGCGAAGGACGCAACCTTCAGTGGAAATGTGGTCGTCCACGTTTCGCCCAAGGAATCAAGCGAACTCAAAGAGTGTTTCGTCTACCTCGACGACATGACTTTTCTGAGCGAAAGGTCGCAGCTCTCGACAGCCGGCCCGGTCGAATTTGTCTCAGACGACGTCCGCATGCTCGGAACAGGGCTGGAGATTGTCTTCAACGACCAGAGCAACCGCCTCGAATTCTTCAGGATAGTCGACCTGGATACCCTGCGCATCAAAGGCTCTCAGGCGGCGATGTTTTCGAGCGGTGAAACTGAGACACGCCCTGAAACCGTCGCTCAGGCCGAGACGCCGGCCGAGATCGAGACCAAGGCCGAACCAGAGCAGGCGGACGAGACGGTCGCAGCTGCCGGTACGCAGGAAGCCCCCCAAGAACTGCCTCAAGACGTCCGGGGCCAGGTCGAGCAGAAAGAGGGCGTGTTCTACAAATGTGTGCTTAGCAAGAACGTGCTGATCGAGACTCCGGACGAATTGATCTTCACCGATCAGAGAATTCTCATCAGCGACATCTTCTGGTCCAAGGATTCGACCAGGCGTTCCGGTGAGACTGGGCCCGGCGATACGGATGATACCGAAGCAGTTGCCGTCGCCGTCGAGGAAGGCCGCGATGCCGATCCCAATAGCTTCCCGGCAGATAGCACAGTCGATCCCAACAGCGTACTCGCAGATGGCACGGGCGATCCCAACATTGTCGTGGCAGCGTCGGGCGAGCCCAAAGTTGGCGTCCCGCCAGTTGGCGAGCCGAACAAGTCGCCTGATGAGATCGCAGAGATTGTCGTAACCTGTGACAATGGCCTCGTCCTCGTGCCGGTCGATACGGCCAGATCGCTCGATGCGTACATGCAGGATCCCAGTGGGCCCGAGGCCTCATCTGGTGTCCGGGCCGCGCAGATCGGCAGCGACACGGAGCGAACCGTGTTCCTGGCCCCGCGAATTGACTACAATGCAGTCACAGGTGACATTCTTGCCCACGGCTTCTCGCAGCTTACGTTCTATGCCCGCAACTCGGCAGGCGCCGAGGCCAACGAACCGCCCGTACCGACAAAGATAACTGCCCGCGACACGGTAGAGTTCTTCCAGGCAACGAATCAGGTCGTCTTCAAAGGCGACTGCAAGGGGACAATGCCTCAGGACGGCTTGACCGAGCAAAGAGACGTGACGTTCTTGTCGCCGGAGATAACTGTGAACCTGCCGGCGGAAAGATCCGAACCACCGGATGTTCTCGCCGCCGGCCCGGTCAAGCTCACGTTTTACATGCAGGACGCGAACGAGATAGATGGCGTGCAGGATGCAAACGACCCTTCGAGCCCAAAAGAGCCGATCCCCGTCACTGTGACCGCGCAGAAACAGGCGAGATTCTCAGGAGCTGCAAATCAGATCATTTTCGAAGAAGATTGCCGCTGTACAATGATCCGAGAGGATCCGAACGGCGTGGCGCAATACATGCTCTCGTCGGATCTGATGACAGTCGAATTACCCGAAGATACGAATGACGACAAGCCAACCGCCAAGATTGAACGGCTGACCGCAACCGGCGGCGTGGTCAGGCTAGCAACGACTAAAATCGCCAGGCCCGATCCCAACCAGGCTGGATATGTCTCGGACGCCAACGCTGTAGAATTGCTCGGCGGCGTTGAGTTGAAATGCAGCCGGGTTGACTACGATCCTGTCGGCGCCCTGTTCACCGCTGCCGGGGCCCCCGCGGAAATACTCATGGACAACTCCAAAGTCAGCATCACTGAGACCGAGCCCAACGCCTCGAGTCTGAGCAAACCGTGCTATGTGCTCATTCAGAATTTTGACACTCTGAAATACTTCATGGGTGAAAATCGTATTGTCGCCGACGCCGGCGCCGGCGGCGTTTTGTGGCTCCAGCACGTCCCTGTTGTCGATGGCGAGCATGATCTGGATGCCACTACCATAGCAAGTGCTCCACACGTCGAGGCCATCCTTGTCAAGACGGCTGAAGGCCATACCGAGCTGTCAACTCTGACCGCGACAGGAGGAATTGCCTTTGACGATGATGCCAACAACAGCATTTTTCTTGGCAGTAAACTGTTCTACGACCACAAGACCTCGATCATGAAGGTTACAGGCGATGCCTCCAGACCCTGTCTTTGCAACGGTGTCCTCGTCGATGAGATTGAGTACAACGTAATTACCCGTAAGCTCGATTTTATGGTCGTCGCCCCGGGTGCGATGCAGACCGACAACTAGCTGGCGGATCACGCCGAGCAACCGCCTGAGATCTCTTTGATAGGCCAAGAACCACGTTCTCGTCGGAATTCACGTGGGATGTGCATGGCGGCCTGCAAATATTCTTCTTGCCTTTTCAGGCAATTTCGACTATAATGTCGCCGACATGTGCGGGGCTGGCGCCTTTGATCCGGCCATAAGCGTTGACCATACGGTTTGTCTTCTAGAGGAGACAGAGTATGGAAAGGCAAGTGGAACTGTATATACAGGGGCTGTCGGATTTGGAGTTGCTCGAGTATACAAGAACCCCCACGCATCTGCCGGAAGCCCTCGAATTCGCCAACGTCGAACTGGCCGAGCGACATCTGCCGGCCGAGCTTCTAACCGCTCTCGAAAAGCAGTTGAAACAGCGCCAGGAAGCACGCGAAGAGGAGGCCCGCGCAATCGCAGCCGAGCCGCTCAATTGGGAATGGCGCATTGCCGCCTTTCTCTGCGGCGTGCAAATTCCGCGAACAAGGCGCCGACCGAAAATACAAAGAAATGTGGGTCTCGGTCCTGATCGGTCTTTTGCCCGCCCTGATTCTAGTCCTGCTTCGCATCCCTCCCTGGAGCTGGGTAAGAGTGCTGCTCTGAACACAGTTTAGAATTAAGAATTGAGATTGAAGAATTGTGTGGTGCCGCTTACGGTTGTCCGCCACCTCAATTTTGGATCTCCTGCCGTGTGGAGTTCAGGGGCAAACCTCCCGCAGGTCATTCACGCTCAGATCGGTCAGGCGGGCGACGACTCTTTCGGCCATGGTCAACTGCTCGGCATCATAGGAATTGGTCACGGCGATGGTGTGCATCCCAGCTGCTTTGCCAGCTTGAAGGCCCCAGCGGGAGTCTTCTATTACGATGCACTGATCGGCTGTGAGGGGCGGCGTGCAGTCAACATTCAGTTTCTGCAGGGCCAACAGGAATCCTTCCGGGTGGGCAGGGCCAACAGGAATCCTTCCGGGTGGGGCTTTCCTTTCTTGACCTGCTCGGCGGAGACTATCGCTTTGAAGAAATGTCGCAGGTGTGCCTCGTCGAGCACGAGCTCGATCTCCGCCAAAAGCGAGCCCGAACAAATCGCCATGGGGACATTGTTCTTATCGAGCATTTCCAAGAGCTCGTGCACGCCCTCGATCGTTCGGCCTTCGGTTCTGGTGAGCTGCTCGAAAATAGCGCTCTTGCACTTGATGACCTCGCCGATTTGCTCCTCGTCGATTTTCAGAAGGCCCTGCGTGACGAGCATCTTATAGCAATCGAAGTCACTAAAACCCAGATAGTTCTGGTAGTAGTCTTTCATCGTCAGCTCGATCCCGAATTGCTCCAAAGACTTGTTAAAGGCCCGAAGATGCAG
>LJTR01000093.1 GCA_001303465.1 Phycisphaerae bacterium SG8_4 | reverse complement strand
CGCCGCGACCCGGCCGCATCCAGCTTGTCGAGAGCTTGATGGCAGGATCGGCGTTTATTGTGTGGTTGCCGCCAAAGTTCAGAAGAACAAAAGTCGAAACGGGTGTGCTGACGGTCTTGGGTAGATAAATAAGCATGTCCATTGCCGGGGCGTTCTTGTTGCCTGTGAAGTTCACCGACACTTGCTTTCGGACGGCTGAACCTCCGAGCGCGTTCGGCTCGAAGTCGAAACACTCGAAGGTCATGTTCTTAGGCCGGCCGACGGGCGCGCGACCATAGACATGGGTCCGGAAACTTTTGTTCTTCTGAACTTTGGCGGCAACCACACAATAAACGCCGATCCTGCCATCAAGCTCTCGACAAGCTGGATGCGGCCGGGTCGCGGCGTCGGCGACTCTCTTACCGTCGGAGGTCACCAACGGATCGGGCAGCGTGTACTTCGGGACTTGCTGCTCACGGTAGTTCGTCCCGGCACGCTGCTTAGACAGCGAGTCAACCAACTCGGGCGAGGCCTTCCAACCGGCCTCGCTCGTCCGGCTAAAGCCAAAGAACTCGGCACCGAAAGACATCGCGCACAGGACGATCAACAATAACGTCAGTGATTTGCTGTCGCTCATGGAAATACCTCCAAAATTCACAAGTTGGACAATTATAGCCGGCTACGTTTCGGATAGTCAACGCCAAAGCCAGCCAATTTCCATATATCGGCGACGGGATTGGAGTCAATTGGAACTTCGCTCACGGAACGAAATACCGTGCTTCGAATGGTCTTGGGAGCTTCTCGAACCAAGCTCTTGAGCGGCGAACGTCGGCCTCATCGTGCTCGCCGTATGGCTACGTGTCCGGTGTTTTCGGCTTTTCCGCCGGCTGCTCGCTCTTGCTGAGCCGGGTTTGCCAGCCCTTGAGCCATTTGACCCATTTCTCTCTGTTCTCTGGCGCCTTGATCGCCGCCAGCTGGGCGACGACCGCTTTGGGATCGACTCCCGTCGGTTTTGTCAAATGCTCGTCCAGTGTCTTGAGCAGAACTCCGTCGGCGTCGAGGTCTTCGGCTTCCAGTGCCGTTGCGAGAAGCTTTGCGGCAAGATCCGTTTTCGGCCAGGCAAAATAGAGATCAATCAGATCGGCAACGGCCTGGGTCTTCTGCTCCGGCGTTGTTGCCATAGACCGCAGCCTGCCCAAGCATTCCTCTGCCTTCTCGTATTGATTGGTCTTGCGATAAAGAGCGGTAAGCCTGGTCCTCTGGTCCTTGAGCATTTGAGGTTTGTTCTCGGTTTCAGCTTTTTCCACCGCCCCGATCAGAAAAGCTATCTTCTGCTGATCAGTCAACTTGGCACTGTTCTCGGCAGTCAGCTTCTCGAACCAACTGTTGACTGTTTCGGCGTCGCAACCTTTGAATATGTTGCTCATGGCCTGCCAGGCGGGCTTGCTCTCGGAGTTGACACCGACCTTTTCAGAGAGCCATTCCAAATCTCTCTTGTCGCCGGCCTCATTGGCCAGAGCGATGATCT
This sequence comes from Phycisphaerae bacterium SG8_4, assembly GCA_001303465.1. Taxonomy (GTDB): domain Bacteria; phylum Planctomycetota; class Phycisphaerae; order Sedimentisphaerales; family Anaerobacaceae; genus SG8-4. Next base: position 9,714 of record LJTR01000093.1, on the reverse strand, counting down.
TCTTTCTCAGATTAACACTGGGATCGTTGACGAAACGGTCCCGCAGTATGGCCAGGGCTCTGGTTTTGTCGATGTTGGCAAGTCCATCAACCGCGGTTTCCCTGACGAAAGCCGTTTCATTGCGCAAAGCTTCTTCGAACAAGGGCCAATAGAGCTCGGCCGCCTTGCCACTGCAGGAACTGTTCTGCGTGCACAAACCAGCCATCGCGCTTAGCAATTCTCCGGTCAGAGTCCCGCCGGAGTCGCTCTTTTGCTTCTCATATCTTGCAAGAAGCAGATCGAGGTACTTCTTTACCTCTTCATCCTCTAACCCGTCTCGCTTAAGCAGTTTCTCTATTACTTCGGCCCCGTTGCGCGCCTTTTCAGCATCTTCCTTGTCGGACAGGAATTTCTCCGCCCATTTCAGCGTATCGGCCCTTATCGCCTTGATCTCCGGGGCGAGTTCGTCCGGTGCGCTCGATGAAATGGCAGACGAGCACGCCCAGCCCAGGGCCACAAACAACTTGGTTCTTACCGCGGCGTCCTGCTCGGCCTCAAGCTGAGATAAAAGCGGCCGGGCAAAGATCAACTCCCCCATCACGGCCAACAGGTCAGCGGTTCTGAGCCGAACGTCCCTATCCGAGTCGGCAATCAAACCAATCAGAATTGGCTCAAGCTGTTCGCGGGGAAAGGAGTTGCGGTTAGTGCCCTTTCGCCATTGATCAGCCTCTTCCAGCGCCCACAGCTTGACCGGCGCCTTGGAGCTGCCCAAATGCTCGGCCAGGAACGTACCTTTCTTTGCGTCATCACTCATGTCCCTGTACGCCCTGGCTAACAACGCCAGGTAAGACTTCTTCAGGTCTTCCAACTCGGCTGCGACCCGACTTTTCTGCGATTGAACATGAATGAGACGATTCCGCAGGAAAGACTCCGGTCCTTGCTCGGCGATTCGTTTACTGATCTGATTGCGAGCTTCGGCGTTCTCGCCCACTTCTATGCCCAGAGAACGCAGGGCCCGTTCGGCTTCCGCGGCCACTTGCCGGTCTGGATCGTCAACCAGCGTTATCAGCTTGATAGTAGCCTGCATGTCGAGAAGCCGCAATTTCAGTGCGTTCACGGCGTTCACCCGGGCCCTGACCGGTTTAGATGCGTCTGCCAGGAGTCCTTCAAGAGGTTGCTCTATTTGCTCGTACTCAAAAATCAAGGTTACCTCAGCGGCCCACCGGACCTCATCGGCATTCTCAGAACCCAATACGACAAGTAACGGGGCGATGAATTCCTCAACGTTCTTCACAGCTTTGTTTTCAGCTCGCGTCCTGTTCAACGCCTGGCAGACTGCGATGCGCGCCGGACTGTTTTGACCCTGCGTGAGAGTCTCAAGCAAGATCCTCCTCGCATTGGGGTCCTCGTGGAACAACATTATGGTGGCAGCTCCGACGTCCCCTGTAAGAAGGGCCTTCCTGTTAACCTCCAACTGGGGATCGAGTTCCACCTTTGGAGCAGTGCCGTTGGCCGTTGAGGGCGGCGTGTTCTGGCCAAGACAAACCTGCTGGCAACCTATTGCCAGGATCAGAATGACCAGATATATCCGCTTGGTGCTCATTACAGATGACCTTAGAGAAACTGCCTGTTTCCGTGCTTACGGCGTCCCTGCCCATTAGTTGGCCAACATATTAGTACTGAAAACCACGATCGTCAACTATTTTTTACGATTCCAGGGCTAAAATCCAGAATTTACAATCGACTCACGGCCTTGGATGGAATTTCCTGTGAATTTCTCTGAGCCTTTCCTGATCAACGTGCGTGTAGATCTGCGTAGTCGCTATATCTATATGACCGAGCATCTCCTGGACACTTCGCAGGTCTGCACCTCCTCTGAGCAGGTGAGTTGCAAAACAATGCCTCAGCGTGTGCGCCGTAAGATTGCGAGGCATCCCTGCCCGGGCAGCATATTTCTTTACCAATCGCCATATCTCAATACGACTCATGGGCCGACCTGTTCGGGAAAGAAGCAGAAAATCGCCACTGAAGCACTTGTTAAGTCTGACTCGCAGGTTCGTCAGGTACTCAACCGTCGCGGCGATGGCAACTTTCCCGACCGGGATCACGCGCTCCCGGCTGCCCTTGCCGAGGCATCTCAGGTAGCCGATATCAAGGTTCACGTCCGAACACTTCAGAGATGCCAACTCGCCGGCACGTATTCCTGTGGCGTAAAGCAATTCGAGCATTGCCTTGTCGCGCAAATAAAGTGTCTCAGTCGGATCCGGGGCGTTGAGCAGGTCGATGACCTGCTGTTTGCTGCAGACGACGGGTAGTCTTTGCCAGATTTTCGGGCTCTCGAGGAGCCCGGAGAAATCGTCCTCGACCAGACCTGTGAGCTTGGCAAACCTCAGGAACATCCTGATCGCGACCAGCGAACGCTTGACCGAACCCTCGCCCTTCTGGTTCTGAGTAAGAAACCGCATGTAGCGCCGGATGAGCGTCGGCTCTATCTGTTCTAAATCCTTTATTTTGTTGGATTTGCAGAATCCCAGAAAGCTCTTTAAATCGCGGCCGTAAGCCAGAACAGTATTGTCGGACAGACCGGCTTCGACGGTGAGATAATCGAGAAAGCTCTTGGCCTGCCGGCCCAACGGTAAAGCCAGCAGTTTATTGCCAACAGATTGTGTTTGCGTTGAGGGCATCTCTTACTGCTCGAAACTCGGGAGCGGCAGCGCGAGCGATGACATATTACTCTCCGAACATTCTCGGCAATACCATCATCGGCTTTAAAACGACCCATCCTTTAGCAGTCAGATCATTAGTTCGCGGCCGGCAGCAAGATGGCCAGCCAATGTGCTGTTCAATGAATCCGCGTGGATGCCGTGGTAAAATGGGCGCAATGGGCAGCTTTAAAACGGACGTTTCCGGCAAGAAATCCGGATGATGTCCTGCCGACCACGCTGACAACGCATCAGGGCCCGGAGGCCGCAAAGCAACGGGGACGCCGGCGTCGGCCATGATTACCAGACGGTCCCCGGCACTCTGCAGAGATAGTGTGTCTCCAGTAGTCTATCCGCCCTTGGAGGTTCCGTGCCCAAAAACATCACGACTGTCAGGTTGCGCAATTGTTGAAATCCACGTAAGGTTCTTGTATCATGCGCGGCTGTCGCGTGCAGGAGTACTTCAAGAAAACATGCATGAGAAACCCTACAGAAGCGAAGGGCTGTCATGAGAAGGAAGGTCATCATTGCAGTTGCTCCGGTCAAGCATCCGGGCTCGCAGATGCCCGCAGGCTGCCGTAATCCTCAGTCGGCGGTTGAGGTCGCAACCGAGGTTGTGGCCTGTGCCCGGGCAGGTGCATCAATGGTCCATCTGCACGTCAGAGACGAGTCCGGTGTGCAGACGGCCCAGATGGATGTGTTCGCCCGCACGCTCGATCTGATTCGCAGCCAATCCGATATTATCATTCAGGGTTCGACCGGCGGGCTCTCGAGTCTGTCGCTCGAAGAAAGGTGCGTATCCCTTAACGACTCTCGCGTCGAAGTTGCTTCGCTGAACATGGGATCGAGCAACTTCGCCGACGATGTCTATATCAACACCCTGCCCGACATACGATACTGGGCCGGGCGCATGCGTGAAACCCAGACCGTCCCTGAGATGGAGGTCTTTGACCTGAGCATGATAGGAACCGCTTGTAGAATCGCAGATGAAGGCGTGGTGCCGCGTCCCATGCACTTCAACGTGTGTATAGGGTTCGAAAGTGCGCTCGAAGCAACGCCGGAGAATCTCTGCGCGATGCGGTCCGCCATAGGCGGCGGGTCCACGTGGGGCATCACGCACGACGGCATGAAGGACTTGCAGATTCTGGCCGGGGCCCTGGGCCTTGGCGCCTCGGCTATACGTGTCGGATTCGAGGACAGCTTCTATTACGCGCCAGGTAAGACAGCGACCACTAATGTCGAGTTGGTGGCCAAGGCAAGGGCCTTGGTTGAGGCAATGGGGCTCGAGCCCATGACGGCTGAGGAGGCCCGCCGGTCATTAGAAATAAAGTCGAGAGGCCTGGATTCTTGAGATGGATTTGGTATTCTATCGGGGATAAGGCTCTGCGGGTGGCGGAGCGAGGGGAAAAACCATGGTACGGAAGTTCTACCGATAACTAAGAGAAAGGGAAATGCATGAAGAAACTGTTCTTGTCTCAAGTCGTACTGGTTGTCCTGCTCGGTGCGGGCGTCTATACAGCGTCGGGCGGCGACAATTGGCCCACCTGGCGAGGCCCCGATATCACTGGTATCTCCCACGGGGGAAATCCACCCTCCGAGTGGAGTGAAACGAAGAACATCAAATGGAAAGTCAAACTCGAAGGGGACGCGTCCAATTCCTCGCCGGTGATCTGGGGCGACAAGATATTCTTCCAGACAGCCGTAGATACCGAGATTAAAGACGATACCCCCACGCCGGCCCCGGCTCCGATGCCCGGCCCCGGTAGCCGCGGAGGCCGCCCCGGCGGCGGCCCACCCGGAGGACCCGGTGACCGTCCTGGCAGCGGTGGACGCGGCGGCAGGCCCGGAGGCGGCGGACGGCCTGGCGGATTCGGAGGGTCCAAACCCACGACCCAGTATAGATTCAACCTGGTCTGCATGGATCGAAAGACCGGCAGACTGCTGTGGGAGAAAACCGCTTGCCAGGTGAAGCCCCATCAGGGTCATCACGGCGATCACGGCTTTGCGTCATTTACTCCGGTCACTGACGGCGAGCTTGTCTGGGCAACCTACGGATCCAGGGGCATTTACTGCTACGACATGGACGGCAACAAGATCTGGAGCAAAGAGTTGCCCATGATGACCACAATGTTCGGCGAAGGCGGTTCACCTTCTCTGGCAGGCAATGCCGTTATTGTGCTGTCGGACCAGCGGGGCGAGTCATCTATTTTCGCCTTTGAAAAGAAGACAGGTGAGCTTCTCTGGAAGAAAGCCCGCGATGAGCCGACTTCCTATGCAACTCCCATACCGGTGACTGTTGACGGCAAACTGCAGGTGATTGTCAGCGCGACCAATTTTATTCGCAGCTATGACGTGCAAACCGGAGATGTCATTTGGCAGTGCAGCGGACAGACGTCAAATGTAATCCCCACGCCGGTCGTCGGCTCCGGCATCGTATACTGCACCAGCGGCTACAGAGGAAACGCCCTCCAGGCAATCAGGCTGGGCGGCCAAGGCGACCTGAGCAACTCCGATGCGGTGATATGGCAGCTCAACGAGGCTACGACGCCCTATGTACCCTCGCCGCTTCTCTATGACGGCAGGATTTATGTGTGCAAAAGTAACAATGAAGTCGTCTCCTGCTACGATGCCAGGACTGGAGAACCTCACTTCGTCGAACAAAAAATGGACGAAATGAAAGGCGTTTATGCCTCTCCCACAGCGGCGGCCGGCCGTATATATTTTGTGGGCAGAAACGGTGTAAGTTACGTGCTCAAACCTTCCGACAAATTCGAGGTGCTGGCCGTCAATACGCTGGACGACAAGATCGATTGCTCGCCCGCATTTGTCGGTGACGAAATGTATCTCAAGGGAAAGCAGAATCTTTACTGTATCGCAGTTTCTAAATAGTGGGGGCAGTTAAACTACTTATTTGGAGGCAAGAATTATGGAACGCAGCGCAATGTTAAAAGTCGTACTGGTCGGTTTGCTGGTCGCCTCGTTCGTCCTGCCCGTGCAGGTGTCGGCTCAGTCGAGGTCCCGCAGAGGCGGGTTGTACGGCGACTGGCAGATCAAAATGAGATTTGGAGAAAATGAGCTCGAGTCAATCCTGGCGTTTTCCAGGAACCAGGACGGTTACACCGGCCAATGGATCAGCTTCTGGGGAATGAATGAACTCAAGGATGTCAAATTCGAGGACAATAAGCTGAGCTTCACGCAGGTCATGCGATTCGGAGACCAGGAGAGAACGTCGAAGTTCACAGGCACGATCGAGCAGGGCGAGCTTTCGGGGCTCTTGATAGGCGACGAGCGCGAAACGGAAATCAAGGGCAAACGTGCCCCGAGACCCCCCCGCGGAGTTGGAAGCTGGGAGATGACAATCAAGGCCGGAGAGAGAGAGTATACGGGAATTCTCACGATTACCGCCGACCAGGAAGGTAATCTCAGCGGCACGTGGAAAAGCTCCAGGGGTGAGAGTAAGCTCTCAGACGTGATGTACGAAAACCGCAAGCTGACCTTCAAGAGAGTAACCGAGAGAGAAGGCAATCGGAGGGAAAGGACCTTCGAAGGCACCCTCGGCTCCACTTCGCTCGAAGGAGTATTCAAGAGCGACAGCGGCGAATCTGCCGCCACGGGGACACGGGTCGGTGCTTCAGTTATCGGCACGTGGAATCTCGATGTCGAATCCGAGCGTCGTACTTACAAGCAGAGGCTGAGAGTCAATCCGGACTTAAGCGCGCTCTACGGGTCCACTGTCATCAAGAAGGTTAATCTCGATGGTGACAAGGTCAGCTTCAAGTACGTTTTGCCGTTCGGCGACCAGGAAATTGAAGTGGGCTTCGAAGGCAAGATTGCAGATTCCAAGCTCACGGGCGAAGTGAAAACGTCCCGAGGCACGTCGAAAGTGACGGGCACCAGGCGTGCGTCCAGAAGACCCGGAGCCAGCCAGAGATAGGTCCGAGCAGCGGGGGCTTCATTCGCAGAACATGCGTTCACGAGCCTGCCGGAGTATTCTTCGGCGGGCTCTTTCTCTTGGTATTCGGCGGTAGGTCCGGCCGTTGCGGGCTTGCCCCGGATCTATTGCGCTGCTATGATATGCGGGCAGTACGGATAGATGCGACGGCAGGCACAAAGGCAATGGAATCAAATTGATGGCAAATGGAAAATCGCAGTCACAGGATGTGGCAGGTATCGCAGCGCCGTGGGCTCACAGCAGCGAAGTGATTCTGGATCAATGCGGCGTGATCCGCGAAAAGGGATTGGATAAGCGGCGGGTAAGATCTCTTCTGAAGCAGTACGGGCCCAATCGCCTTCGCGAGGCCGAAAAGAAGAGTATCGCCAAGATGCTGCTCAATCAGGTCAAGAGCCTGATCGTCATTCTTCTCGCCGTCGCAGCCGTTTTGTCGTGCGCATTCGGCGAGTGGATGGACGGCGGGGCGATCGCCGGTGTTATAGTCATCAATACCGCAATCGGTTTCTTCATGGAGCTCAAAGCGGTCCGCTCCATGGAAGCTCTGCATAGAATGGAAATGGTCACCGCCCGGGTCCGCCGGTCGGGACAGGTAAGGCAGGTGCCTGCGCGGCAGCTCGTCCCCGGTGATATCGTCGTGCTCGAAGGCGGGGACATCGTCAGTGCCGATATGCGCGTTGTCGTCGCGGGAAAACTCCAGGCGGATGAATCGGTGCTCACGGGCGAGTCGCTGCCGGTCACGAAACAAACCGAAAGCGTCGACGAGTCGGCTTCGCTGGGCGACCGGACGAACATGCTCTACAAGGGGACCTCGGTCACGCGAGGATCGGGCGAGGCCGTCGTGACCGCAACGGGGATGGCAACCGAGCTTGGCAAAATCACCGACCTGGTCCAGAAGGCCGAGGATGAGGTGACTCCTCTGGAAAAGCGGCTGGATATGCTTGGCAGGAAGCTGCTGTGGGTAACATTGGTTCTGATCGCCGTGATCGCAGGGGCCGGCATCGCCAGAGGAAAAGACGCTATAGAGATGATCGAAACCGCGATTGCACTGGCTGTCGCCGCCATTCCCGAGGGGCTTCCGATTGTTGCTACACTGGCCCTGGCGCGCGGGATGATGCGCATGGCCCGGCGAAACGCGATGGTTAATCATCTCGCCGCCGTCGAGACGCTCGGCGGGGTCAGTGTCATCTGCACCGATAAGACAGGCACCCTGACAGAGAACAAGATGACCGTCACCGATATCATCCTCTCGGATAGCCACATCAAGATCGGGCGGATCGACGATCAGGGCCGGGCGGAGTTTTCGATAGACGGCAGACCGATTGAACCGGCGCAAAACGACAGGCTCCTCAAGGTCCTCCAGGTGGGCGTGCTCTGCAACAACGCATCTTTGGACAGCACCAGTGCCGATTCGACAAAAGGGGTGGGCGATCCGCTTGAGGTGGCATTTCTAGTGGCGGCGCGGAAGGCGTCCATTGATTATGATCAGCTTAACAAGCAGTACCCCGAAGAAAGTGAAGATGCGTTCGACTCAGACACCAGGAAGATGGCGACCTTCAATCGATCCGGCGACGCCTACTGGGTCGCCGTTAAAGGAGCGCCGGAGGCCGTTCTCGATGACTCGGCGTGGGTCGCCGGCGAAAACGGCCGCGAGCAAATGGACGACGAACAGAGGGCATTCTGGTTGCGGCAAAACGGCGAGCTGGCAGAGCAGGGCTATCGCGTCTTGGCACTGGCAATGAAAGAGGGCGAGTCGCTCGAATCCGATCCGTACAAGGACCTGACATTTATGGGCCTGGCCTGCATGGAGGACCCCGCCAGAGCAGACGTTTGCCAGGCCATAGCGGCCTGTCGAAGTGCAGGTATTCAGACGGTCATGATAACCGGAGACCATCCCAAAACCGCCGTCAACATCGCCTCGTCCATCGGTTTGACCCAAATCGGCCAGGCAAAGGCGATTGTCGGCAAGGACATCAAAACGTTTGAAACGATGTCCCAGACAGATCGCCAAACCTATCGGCAGACGCCAGTCTTTGCGAGGGTCAGCCCGAGACAAAAGCTCGATCTGATTGCGGTTCATCAGCAGACCGGAGCTGTCGTCGCCATGACCGGCGACGGAGTCAATGATGCGCCGGCTTTGAAAAAGGCCGACATCGGCATCGCGATGGGCCAGCGAGGCACTCAAGTCGCACAGGAAGCCGCCGACATGGTTCTCAAGGACGATGCCTTCTCGACGATCGTAGTCGCCGTCGAGCAGGGCCGTATCATCTTCGAGAACATACGAAAGTTTGTGATCTATCTGCTGAGCTGCAATATCAGTGAGGTTATGATCGTCTTCGCCGCGTCCGTAGTCAACGCCCCTATGCCGATTCTACCGCTGCAGATTCTGTTTCTGAATCTGGTCACAGACGTATTCCCGGCGTTGGCGCTAGGTGTCGGCAAGGGTGATCCCGCGATAATGCGGGCCTGGCCGCGATCTCCGGATGAACCCATCCTGCCGAAGAGCTACTGGCTTTCAATCTTCGGATATGGCATGTCGATCACCTTTTCGGTACTGCTGGTTTTTGCCCTCGCCTTGAAGAACATGCTGGGGCTGGACGAAAGCCAGGCCGTGACGGTATCGTTTCTAACGCTTGCATTCGCACAATTGTGGCACATCTTCAACATGCGAGCGCGAAAGACATCTCTGCTCAAGAACGATATCACGAGCAACCCGTATGTCTGGGGAGCCCTCGCATTATGCACTGTTCTTCTGATCCTCTCGGTATATCTGCCTCCTATGGCGGCGATATTGAAACTCGTCAATCCCGGTGTCTCTGGATGGCTGCTTGTGCTGGCGGCAAGTTCGCTGACGTGTCTTATCGGCCAACTGTTCAAGCTGCGGGCCAAAGGTTAAGCATGACAACTTGCGCTGGGAAGTTTCACACATGAGGAGACAACATGAATCAAAATCGATTGAACTTCACTCGACTGAACGCATTTGCTCTTACAGGCCTGATCACGCTGGCCGTGTCACTACCAGTCGGAGCGGGACCGCAGGACAACAGTCGCGCTGTTGTCCCGGCGGCGACGGCCAGGACAGGA
>LJTR01000092.1 GCA_001303465.1 Phycisphaerae bacterium SG8_4 | reverse complement strand
CTTCGATCCGCTCGCGGATATTCTCTGGCCGAACCTTGTCTCTGAGCCAGACCGACGTCGTGGCGATCAGACCCTCTACATCGAATTCGTTCGAGTAGACCAGGAAGCGAACCATCGACTCCTCATCATCAGGCTCATTGGTAATATCGGTCAGCACGATCACCCGTGGTTTATCGAGATTCTCGAAACGGACTGTCTGCTCGGCAGAGGCCTTCTGACAAATCACTATCAATGTGACAAGGGCGAGCAGGTATGTCGTGCGGATGGGTTTGGCAAATGTGGCCGGCATAGCTTTCTCCTTTCAGACCATATCACTGGATTTGGAACCACTTCCTTCGGCGCTTCATGCCAATAGAAACGGCGAAGATCTTCTTCTCCGGGCCGACAGATACCTTTATGAACCCGCCTTCTTGACCTTTGGCGTTAGCTATAAGATCGCCGGATGTATTGCCCTCATCACCGTACTGCGTATTGTAGTGAATCTGGTAGATTGCCTTGACGTCGGGCAACGCCTTCAATGCCGCAAACGTGTTCGGCTGGATCCCTTTCCTTGGCCCGTTCATCGCTACGCATATAGTCGGGTTGAGCGCCTTGAGCAACAGCGGGTTGTTGCTCTGATCCAGGCCGTGGTGGGTCACCTGGTAGAGGTCGACTTTTCCTATGCGGTTCACGGGATGAGCCAGATGGTGCTCGACGTTCCATGTGATGTCACCACCCGCGAAGAACTTGAATTTGCCATAGGTCAGTACCAGAGCAATGCTTCGACCGTTGTCAGAAGTATCGGGCTTTTTTGTCGTAAAACCTTCGATGGGAACGTCGATATCTCCAGAGAAACCTTCCACCTGCTTCTCCGACACCACGCAGTGCAGCTTGATTTGCGGAATCTCCGCGGACGGATCATTCCTGAGTGGGATATCATCGCCGGCCCGGATGCGCTCGACGTTGCCGCCGGTTGCCTGTTGATACAACGCATAGAGCTGTTTGAATTGTTTGTTTTCTTGTTCATGCCTTGGCGGCAGGGCGCCTTTGTCCATGAAGCACCGTACGGGTATCCGCTTCGTCAACTCGAGTATTCCCCCGAAGTGATCCGAGTGAAAATGGGTTGTGATCAGGTAGTCGATGTGTTCCAGGCCTGCGTGCCGGCATGCTTGGTACATTCGATCGGCGTCACGGTGTTTCGGCTCGAGCGAACCTGTGTCGATCAATACCGACTCTCCCAGAGGCGTGACGATCAGGGTCGAGCCGCCCCCGACCATGTCCAGAAAATAGATATCCAATGTGTTGGGGTCCTGTTGATAGGCCAAAGCACCGTTTGCGGCTGTGCACAATACAATTACCGTGGAAACGAGTAATCGTCTCATTGGAAGGCTCCTTTCTCCGAGTCTCCTGCAAATGGCTGCTCGCGCGAAATGCTCAAATGCCCGGAGATGGTCCTGTTATTCGGCCAGGGGGAGTATCTCCACCTTTCGAAATTCCACCGGATGGCTCTCGGCCTGGAGGGATATGGAACCTTCATGCAGTATCTTGTTATCGTTGACAATCATTCTCTGAGCATCCGGGTCCTTTTCATCAAGCTGAGGGCTCTGGTATTCCATCACGACCTGGCCGTTGACAATGTGCTTGATAACGGAGTCACCGTGGACTTCGATTTCGACACTCACCCATTGATCGCCGTGATACGTCTGAGAGCTGGATGAAATGCAGTGGCGGGTGACAAGTTCGTCGTCCATTACGACGTGCGTACCCGGCGTGCACAAATTGCCCGTTGTGCGTTTGTCCTTGCCGTTGCCGCCGAGTAGTTGAACCTCGATCGAGACCGGAAAGTCCTGGTCCTTTCTCATGCTTTCGGCAGACTGGCCGTGAATCATGACTCCGCTATTTCGAAAGGCCCATCCCGGACCTCCGGGAGTCTGTATCCCCACGAACCGATACTCCAGGCGCAAACGGTAACGTGAAAACTTGTCTTTGTAAAAGAGGTGTCCGAATTTTCCGTCGAACTTGTCGTACTGATCGTAGGAGACCTTCAGGACTCCATCTTCAACCCGGAAGGTGTTGCCGTAGTTGTCACCGAGTTCGTAACCTGTGATCTTGACCTTCCAACCGTCAAGGTTCTCGCCGTTGAAGAGGCTGATCCAGCCGCCGGCGCCTGCGTTGCTGTTGTCGACCGCGCAGCCGCAGGACGCGCCGACCAAAAAAAGGCATAAGAGCGAGGTGATGCTCAAACGTCGGGCTGTATTTGAGATCCTGCTATTTGTCATTGTCAATTACTCCTTCTCTGCATATCAGGTGTACCTGACGACAGAGCCTAATAGTGTCGCGGCGATAGTGCAACCCAAAAATCCGTTTTGTTTCTATCGCCTTTCGACCCATCTGTCCGGCTGCAGCGGATTTTCTTGTATTGCCGATATGTTTTTGGTATTTTGAACAGCGCAAAGAAGCTTGAGGCCGTTTTTAAGTATCAAGTACAAGGGTCGGTCTACATAAGGAGACTATGATGAGTTTGAGGAAATGGTTCCCGATTTTTACGGTGGCGATGCTGCTCTTGAACGTGCATTGTGGCCAGCCAACCGAGCCGAAGAAAGTTCCACAATTCAACTTTGAGCCGACCGGCGAATCTTTGAAGAACTACCAGGTACCGCAGTGGTACGAGGACGCCAAGTTCGGCATCTATTTTCACTGGGCGCCCTTTTCGGTGGCGGCATACAAGACCGAGTGGTATCCTCACTGGATGTACAGTCCCGAGCGGATAAAGAAAAGGAAAGACTTCCAGGATATCCCCGCACACCACGTGGAAAAATGGGGTCCTCTCGACGAGTTCGGCTACAAGGATTTTATCCCCATGTTCAAGGCCGAGAAGTGGGATCCCCGCCAGTGGGTGGAGCTGTTCAAGCAAGCCGGCGCGAAGTATCTGGTCTCAGCCGCCGTACATCACGACGGATTTGCCATGTGGGATTCGAAGCATATCCCATATAACTCCAAGGCAATGGGGCCCAAGCGGGACATCGTTGGAGAATTTATCGCCGCCGCTCGAAACGCAGGGCTCAAGACCGGCGTATCGACCCACTACGGACGTCACTGGGCCTACTACACCTTCCGCCCGGAGTATGATAACTGGGCCCCGAAATACGAAGGTCTGTACGGACACAGGCGGGGTGACAACGATCCTCCGAGACAAGCCGATGAACAGCACTGGGAAAACGTTTTGACCGAGCTGATCGACAATTACAAGCCGGATTACATATTTGTCGACGGGGGCATTGGCGACGGCGAAAGGGAGTTCGAAAAACCGTATTTCAGACAGGCTTTCTACAATGTGCTGGCTCATTACTACAACAGCGCCCAGCAGTGGGGCAGGGGCGTTGTGCTTACCTATAAACGCGAATTCCTCGAGCCCGACCAGGCGGTCGAGGATTTCGAGAGATCGGGGATGGACCACATAAGGCTCTCGTCGAAGTGGCAGACTGACGACAAGATCTCTGTCAAAGGATGGTGCTATGTTGAAGACACGGAGTTCTGGCCGGTCGATTATCTTATCGGCGCGCTGGCCGATATTGTCAGCAAGAACGGCAACCTGTTGCTCAACGTGGGTCCCAAACCCGACGGCACGCTCCGATATGAGGAAGTGACGACGCTGAAGGAGATCGGCAAGTGGCTGGCGGTAAACGGCGAGGCGATTTACGGCACTCGTCCATGGCGGCAGTACGGTGAAGGATCCATGGTAAGAATCAGCGATGACGGCCCAGGCGGCAAGCAAAAGATGGGACCCGACGCCGTGCGGTTCACTGTCAAGGACAACGCCTTGTACGCCATCTGTTTTGGGTGGCCCGATTTCGGCGATTTCGCCATAAAGTCTCTCGGCTCGGCCAGTCCCGTCAGCGAGCGCGGCATAAAGTCGATCACGATGCTTGGGTCCGACGAGACGATCGAATGGGAAGAGACTGAAGATGGTCTGAAAGTTGTTTTCCCGGCAGCGGCACCGTGCGATTACGCCTATGTTCTGAAGATCGTGCCGAAAGGTGAGTTGGCGCTGGGTGGAGAAACACAGTAGAAGAGAGACTCATCGGTAATTCTCCTTGCGAGCGTTCTCTTCTTCGATCAACGCGAGCTGCCGTCGGTAATCTTCCGGGCAATCCATGTCCAAGAGCACTGCGGAGCTTGGAACACGTAGCTCAAAAACCTCGTCGGGATGGGCGTGCAAGAGCCCGCGCAGTCCCACGTCGTCATAGTGCGTGAGAATCTCGTCGCGGTAGCCGGCCGAGAACAAAACAGGGTGCCCTCGCCTGCCGTTGTAGAACGGCACAAGGATCTGCTTTTCGGTTGTGGTAAAAGACTCCAACATCTGGTCAATCAGCTTTGACGTTATCGAGGGCTGATCTCCAAGGACAACCAGGACCGCCCGACATTGCTGGCCCAGAGCGGTGAGTCCGCAGCGCACCGAAGACAACATCCCGGATTTGTAATCGGGGTTGGTCACGACCGAAACGGGCCGGTCGGACAATTCCCGGCTGACTTGCCCGCCCTCGTGGCCCACTACCACGTGAACATCGTCCACTGTGCTTGCGATGATTTGATCGACGATATGTGCCACGACCGTCTTGCCGGCGAAGGGCAGCAGCAGCTTCTGGGTGCCCATGCGTCGTGAAAGACCTGCAGCGAGGACTACTGCACAGATCATGTCGGTTCGGCCGTGATTGAGGGCTTGTGGGCAATGCCTTTTCGCCTGACGGCAATCAGCTCGGCGGTGATACTCGCTGCGATCTCAGGCACGGTGACCGCGCCGATGTCAAGTCCGATCGGAGAAAACACCCGGTCGAATTCTTCAGCGCTTGCCAGGCTGGTCTCGATGAAGTTTTCGCGAATAAGCGACACTTTCCGCTTGCTGCCTATCATGCCTACGTAGGCAACCGGAGCATGGATGCATGCTTCGAGAGTCTCGGCATCAAGTTTGTGTCCGCGGGTGACCAGCACGACGTATGTATCGCTCCCAGACGACAGGTCGGCGATGTGCTTCGGGATGTCCCCGCAAAGAGTCGTTGTCCCCTCGGGGAAAAGGCTCGCATCTGTAAATTCGCTGCGGTCGTCCACTACGGTTACATCGAAGCCGACCAGGTTGGCCTGAAGCGCCAGCGCCTGGCCGATGTGGCCTCCGCCGGCGATAACCAGAAGCGGCTTGGGAATTACCGGTTCGACAAGCACCTGCAGAGTGGGGCTCGCGTCGCCGCCTGGCTCCGCGAAAAGCTGCGGCGTCTCGCGCGCCAGGCACGAGTGAATCTTGTCGGCGCCTGGGAAAGGGGCCTCCGCCGGGATGGACTCGGCCGAGAACCACTGAGCCGTGACCTCGGTGATCGCGCCTGTCCGCACCGAAGTGAGCATAACGCCTCGCTGCCGCTGCCGAATCGCATCGGCTAACTGCGCGTAGGATGCCCTGTCCTTTGCCGCTGTTGGATCGACAAGAACCCGCATCATTCCGCCACAGATTGGGGCCTCGGCGCTTCTGTCGGAGCCATGGAGAGCCATCTCGAAGACAACTGGACGCCCCGTGCGACAGGACTCGCTGCCTCTCTGCTGGGTCTCTGCCTCAATGGCGCCGCCCCCGATGGTGCCGTGAATCTTGCCGGCTTGGTCTATAACGGCCTTGACCGCTGCCTTGCGCGGTGTCGAACCTTCGGCCTTGAGGACCAGCGCCACAGCGAAGGACCGGCCGCTATCGATGAACTCCACTATTCTCTGGTGAATCTCTACAGGGCTGCTGTCCATCTGATGTCTCCCGGAACTGCTATCCGTTACGTCACACTACTCTGCGCAGAGCGTCTTCCATCGGCATGGAACGAACGCGTTTGCCGGTCGCTGCAAATACGGCGTTTGCGATCGCCGGTGCTATTGCTATTATCGGTGTCTCACCCCCGCCGGCCGAGGGGATATCGGTTCTGTTCATCAAATGGATATCGAGTGTAGGCAGGTCCTTGAATCGCGGCACGAGGTATCCGGCGAAACTGGCGTTGAGGATCTTGCCGTCGGCGAACTGCAACTGTTCGTGCAGTGCCGGACCCAGCCCCATCGTGATGCAGCCCTGTACCTGAGAGAGCAGGTTGGCCGGGTTCTGGATCGGCCCGCACTCGAAGGCTTCGCAGACATGCTCGACCTTAATCCTGGCTCGTCGCCGGTCGATTCGCACTTGAACGCATGCGGCCACGACGGAATTCTTCTCCGTCCCGCAGGCGAGCCCGACGCCCACGTCAGTTGTGGTTTGTCTTCTGCGCCTCGGCCAATCGAAATGCTTGGCGACTGCCTCGAGGACGTTTCGTATGCGCGTATTCTCGAGATGGGCAAGCCTGAAGGCCAGCGGGTCGGCACCGGCGGCGGCAGCAAGCTCATCCATAAAGGCCTCCCGGGCGAAGTTGTTCGCCGTCGCGCCCAGACACCGATATGAACCCTGGCGCAGGGGAGAATCGGAACCTGCCGACAGGATGCTGGTGTTGGGTATGCTGTACGGCGTGTCGATCGCCGAACCGCCCGGATTGATGCTGGCAAAGTCCCAGGCGACAATCGAGCCTTTGGCATCGAGCCCGCCTTTACACTCAATGACCGCCGCGGGGCGGCAGTAGGCCCAGGTGAATTCCTCGGCCCGCGTCCAGTGCACGGCTACGGGGCGCCCGAATGCCCTGGCCAGCCGGGCAGCTTCTTCCGCCGCTTCGCCGGTGTGCTTACCCCCGAAGCCGCCACCCATATCGGGGACGATGACGCGGACGCGATCGGACGGAACACCGAGAGCGCTTGCCAGGCTCTGCTGATTCCGCTGTGGGCCGTCGACACCGGTCCAGACGGTTAACTTGCCATCTTCCCATTCGGCTACCGCTGCCCTCGGTTCCATTGGTGTGTGCTGAACGTACGCCACCTCATATGTTTCGCTGAGCACCTTCTTTGAATCGGACATAGCCTTTTCGACAGAACCTTTAGTCCTGGGACGACCGCCTCTGGAGTTTCTTTTCAGATGGGCATGGACTTCTCTGCTTGAGACTTGAGGAACGGTCTTCCACGACGCGGTGGCGGCGACGGCCTCCAGTGCCAGCCTGGCGGTATGTGCCGACGGCGCCGCGCATCCGACGAACTGACCGTCGCGCACGACCAACACGTCTTTCATAGCTTGCGCCCTTGAGAGGTCAATCGATTCGAGAGTAGCTCCATAGGATGGTGCACGCAGGATTTTGCCGTACAGCATGTTTGGGCGCACGATATCCGAAGGGTACTTGTGGGCCCCGGTGACAATATCGCGGCTGTTTGGTCGCGGCACCGAAGTGCCCATTGTCTTCCATTCGTCCACGGGTGTCAGCGCGATGTCGGATGAAACACTCTGTGTGAAAGCCTCCTCGACGTCTGCCGAATTGGCCAAATCCGCGTAGGTGATGGTCTTATCTATTGCCTTGTTCCGGATGCTGCCGTCGCTCACAGTCAGAGTGCTTGGGTCCACCTTCCATCGCTTGGCGGCAAGATCAGTCAGCAGCTTACGGGCAGTTGCCGCACCCTGTCGTACGGCCGGCACCGTCGACGGTGTCGTCCTGCTGCCGGCGGTGATTCCGTCATCCGGGACGAGGCCAGTGTCCGACATTATCAGCCGGATACGATCGACACCGACTCGAAGCTCTTCAGCGGCTGCCTGCGATAGCTGCGCGCGGGGGCCCTGGCCTTCCTCGACCTTGCCCGTCATGACGGAAATCGTGCCGTCTTTGTTGATGTGGATTCGTGCCGCTACAGCTATTGATCGTCCCCCACCGCCGCGGCGTCCCTGACCAAGCGTGACGCCCTCGGTGACAGTAATCAAGAGCCCCGTTCCGAGAAGTTGAACGAACGAACGCCGGCTCAGTTTGACGGTGTCAGGACGCGGGCTTTCGGCCATTTCCAGAGTATCTTCGATCATGATCGTTTCACCTCCTTAACCTGCGATGCGGCCCGGCGGACGGCATTGAGTATCTTCTCATATCCGTTGCACCGGCATATGTTTCCATTCATCCATTCGACGATCTGCTCATCCGTCGGTCGAGGGTTTTCTTCAAGAAGGGCCACGGCACTCAAGATCATGCCCGGTGTGCAGTACCCGCACTGAATGGCGCCCTCGTCGAGAAACGCTTGCTGAACCGGATGCAGACGGTCACCGTCGGCAAGCCCTTCGATCGTCGTGATTTCCTTGTCGTTTGCGCTGCCGACCGGTGTGCTGCATGACAATGCTCGCTGGCCGTCCATCAAGACCGTACAGGCGCCGCATCTGCCTTCGCCGCAGCCATACTTGGGGCCCGTTACACCGAGGTCCTCTCTCAGGACCTCAAGCAGGGGCCGTTCGGGATCGGTTACAACGGTTGTTTTCTGGCCGTTGACGATCAGAGTAATTCTGGCATCCATAGCTATCCTCCACTAAATTCGGATTTCGTACTCAGGATTATACACTGGCTCCCACATCTGAAAAAAGTCTCTTTTTCTGCAAATGAGTTTTTGGCAAGATTTTTGTGGACAATTGCCGATGATTCTGCGTATATTTAGCGATTGAATTTTGGTCTGAAACCTAAAAAGCAAGAGAGGGTTCGACATGAACGAAAACATTTCTTTCACACTCAATGACAAGGCTGTAAGTGTAAACACAGATGGTGAGCGACCCCTTCTATGGGTCCTGCGCACCGATCTGGGACTCACCGGAACCAAGTACGGCTGCGGCAAGGCCCTTTGCGGGGCGTGCACTGTTATCATGGACGGCATGGCTATCCGCTCGTGCGTGATTCCCGTAAGCAGCGTCAAGGGCAAGACGATTCTTACCATCGAGGGGCTGGCCAAGAACGGCAAGCTGCATCCGATCCAGGAGGCGTTCGCAAAGCACGATGCTCTCCAGTGCGGTTTCTGTACGCCGGGCATGATCCTAAACGCCTACAGTCTTTTGCTGAGCAATCCGGAGCCGAGCCGCCAGGACATCATCGATGGCATGGAGTACAACCTGTGCCGGTGCGGAGCGCATACTCGAATTATCCGGGCAATCGAAGAAGCCGCCCAGGAAATGAAAGGAGCCAGGTAAAGATGAATGAGGATAAATTGCAGGTCGCCGAGAGCGACCGTGACGAGAGTCTGTATCCGGTCAGCCGTCGAGATTTCCTCAAGGGCCTGGGCGGTGGTATCGTAATTCTGTTCGCCGCCGGCGACCCGTCCGCAACCGGACAGGGGCGTCGTGGTGAACGCCCCGACTTCAACGCGTATCTTCGTATAGGCGAGGACGGTAGAGTCACTTGTTTTGCGGGCAAGGTGGAATTGGGTCAAGGCCCAATGACTTCCCTGGCCCAGACGCTGGCCGACGAGCTTGACGTATCTCTATATTCGGTTGATATGGTCATGGCCGACACGGCCCGCTGTCCATTCGATGCCGGCACGTGGGGCTCCACAACTACACCGCAGTTCGGGCCAATTCTCCGAGCTGCCGGAGCCGAGGCCCGAGAGGTGCTGATCGGCTTGGCGGCTGTACGGCTCAAAGTTCCCAAAGACCGGTTGGCTGTCGAAGACGGCGTTGTGTTCGACAAGACTCAAACGTCGCGCAAGGTTACCTACGCTGAACTGACCAAAGGAAAGAAGATCACGAGGAAGCTGCAGACGGCCCCGACGATAAAAACCGTCGGCCAGTACAATCTGATTGGCAAGCCCATCAACCGACTCGATGCGGCCGACAAGGTGACGGGCCGGGCCAAGTATGCCGGTGACATTCGACTTGACGGTATGGTCTACGCAAAGGTCTTACGGCCCCCGTCACACGGCGCCAAGATCAAGAGCTTCGATGCTTCGGCCGTGGACGGCCAGGACGGATTCGAGGTGGTGCGGGACGGTGAGCTGGTGGCCGTGCTGCACAAATATCCCGATATGGCAGAGAAAGCCCTGTCGAGACTCAAGGTCGAATATGATATTCCTGAGCCGCGTTTCGACGACAAGACCGTTTTCGACTACCACATGAAGAACGCCGGCAACGGCAGAGTGAACGGCAAGCCGGCCGGCAATCTCGATACCGGCGAAAGGCTTTCCAAGACGGTGGTTGAAGAGACATACCTGAATGGTTACGTTGCTCATGCCCCGATGGAGCCACACACCGCCGTGGCACATTTCGAGGGCAACAAAGTCACCGTCTGGGCTTCGACCCAAACGCCATTCGGCCTCCAGCGGCAGTTGATTAGCGACCTCGGCATGCCCGCCGAGAACGTTCATGTCATCGCCCCGTTCGTAGGCGGTGGCTTCGGCGGAAAGATCAATTTTGACCAGGCCATACAGGTCGTCAAGATCGCGAAGATCGCAAAGAAACCTGTCCAACTCGCCTGGAGCCGGGCCGATGAGTTTTTCTACGACACGCACAGGCCCGCGGCCGCAGTCAAGATAAAATCGGGAGTGGACGCCTCGGGCAAGATCGTCCTGTGGGACTACGGCATCTACGGGATGGGTGGCCGCGGTGCCGGCTTGTTCTACGACATACCCCATAATCGTGTTACCATCTACCAGAGACACCATCTTTTGAAGCCCGGACCGTGGCGAGCGCCCGACAATAATACCAACAGCTTCGCCCGTGAGTCGCACATCGACCTGATGGCCGCGCGCGCTGGAATCGACCCGCTGGATTTTCGCCTTCGGAACATCAAGGACGAGAAGTTTCAAAGGGTCCTCAAGGCCGGAGCCGACAAGTTTGGCTGGACAGCGGCGAATAAGTCACCCAGCGGACGCGGATACGGTATGGCCTGCGGCTTTGACGTGGGCGTGCCCGTCGTTCTCTTCGCAGAAGTCAAGGTTGACGAGCGCACCGGCGCTATACAGGTCAAACGCGTCGTATGTGCGCAGGATCTCGGCCTTGTCATCAATCCCGAAGGCGTCGCGCTGCAAACAGAAGGCTGCATCACCATGGGAATGGGCTACGCTCTGACCGAAGAG
>LJTR01000091.1 GCA_001303465.1 Phycisphaerae bacterium SG8_4 | reverse complement strand
CGTTGGAGGCCCAGCTCCAGTGCCAGTGCCCGCCGGTGAAGCCGAAGCCTCTTCCGCCGCCGGGTCGGTCGTAGGCCCATGCGACGTGCTCGGGCATCCCCATCCTGGCGCGGACGTGTGCATTAGCGCCGTGCGCATCGTTACCTTCTCTGCGCGTGCTGTCCGGCGGAGTTGTTGTCAGGATAGGCGTGACATTCTCTAACCCATCGACGAATCGCATATGGTAATACCATTCGTCATCCATAAAGAACGGCTTAACGCCGCGCGTGATCGGATGCTTGGGCAGCTCCTTGAATTCGCCTTTGAAGTGCGGGTTGACAGACCAGAACGTCTCGAAGTAACCGCCCGTCCAGTTGAGCATGTAGTTGCCCGGCCTGCCCTTGGGAACCTCGACAGCGTAATGAAGCATAGCGATGCCGACGCCCTTCTTGGCCAGGGCGTCCACCTCTTCGAGATGCCTCATGACCACGTGGCCGCCGCCCCCGTCACAGAACACTGCAATCGCATCGGCGTTGTCGCAGGCGGTCGGGTCCTTGGGCCAGCCGTTGAGATACGTAGTCGCATAAACCTCGGGCACGTTCTCGTTGAGCAGTTTTCCCAGCAGCAGCATGCCGGCGTTGTGCTCGTGGGAGCCGTGACCGTGACTTCGCGGCCCTGCTATCATGACGATCTTTTTTCTGTCGGTGAGTTTCAGGCGCTTGAGCTGGATGTCCTTGAACTCGACTTTCATCGGCGGGCCTGCGTGCAACTGCAGCGCGAGAACGCCGGACAGCTCCAGATTCTTCCGTTCGTTGTCCTGGACGTCGGCGGTCGTCTCGCCGTTGACCTTGAGAATGATCCGGCTGCCACGGGCGATGATGTGATATTCGTTCCAGTCATCCTGTTTAATGATGTTCATCAGAGCGTCGGCATCGCCGAGCGACGTCTTGGCCATCTTACCGTCGGAGCCGATGACGGTCTTCTGCCCTCGTTCGGCTAGCATCCCCCGGCCTCGCTCATCGTAAAGAGCCCCCGCATACCTGCCGGCCCGGTCGATGTCGGCCTGGTAGCCCTGGACGTGGCCGTCATCGGCAACCTGGCTGCGAATTTGAATCCCCGAATTGGCCGACTGGGACCCACTGATGCGATACTGGAGCTTCAGTTCGAAATCGTCCAATTGCCCGGCCTGCCAGACAAGGAACTGGTTGCTCCTGACAGGATTGTCCTGCGTTGACTGGGCGACTATAATCCCGTCGCGGACGGACCAGTAGCTCATATTCGGGGCCTTCCAGCCGTCGAGTCCCGGCGCGCCAGGATCGAAGATGGGTTTGAAGCCAGTCTCCTGTGCCAAGGTGCTTGCCGCGCCCAACATCGCAATGCAGATCTGTAATAAGTGGATTCTACGCATAACTGTTCCTCCTTTCAGGGAGATCAAGAGTCAAAGCATGTCCCGAGCGAAGTCGAGGGATGCAAACTGCAGAATTTGAGAAATCATTGCCGCAACGCGGCAACTCCGTAATTCTGGTTTTTGATCTTTGATATTTACATTTTCTTTAAGCTGCGGATTCCCATTGGTCCTTGATGAATTTCAAGCCTTCGATATAGACACCGTCGCGACTGGGGAAGAAATCGCGCCAGACGCGTGTGGCAGCGGCCAGGTCCGGCAGCGCCCGGCCGAAGGCCTCGATCACAAGCCAGTTGTCATAGCCGCCCGAGCGCAGCGCCTTGAAGGTCCCATCCCAGTCGATGTGTCCCTTGCCAGGTGTTCCGCGGTCGTTCTCGCTGATGTGCACGTGTTTGATCACGTCAATGTGCTCGGTGATGCAGCCCACCGGGTCCTTTTCCTCGATATTGGCGTGGAAGGTGTCGAACATCACCCCGCAATTGGGATGATCGACACGTTTGACGTATGCGGCCGCGTCGGCCATTGTGTTGAGGAAATAGCACTCGAAGCGGTTGAGGAATTCCAGGCCCAGCATCAAATTTGCCTTGGCGGCAAGATCGCCGGCCTGCTTATGTACTTCAGCGGCGCGCTGCTTTTCCTCTTCGGTCGGCGGCTCGCCGGAGAAAACACCCAGAGGCTGATACATGGGCCCGCACAGACAATCCGAGTCCAGAGCCTGCGAGCAGTCGATCGCCCACTTGAAGTAGTCGACTGCGGCCTTTCGGTTCGCGGCGTCGGCGCTGATGGGATTGTGCTCCTCGTCAGGGATAACCGTCACCGACGTGCAGCCCAGGCCGTTGTCCTTGATTGCCTTGCCGACCTTCTCGAAGTGCGCGGGCTCGCCCTCGAAGATCGGAATCTCGACGCCGTCATAACCTGCCTTCTTGATCGACTCGAACAGGGGCAGATCGTCATCTGTGACGTGTGTGGTCCACAGCAACATATTGAATCCAACTTTCATTGTAGTTTCTCCTTCTACTATTTGTCGTTAGCGTTACTTTTCAATCGGAATATTCAACTCGGCGAGCGTATCCTGCAACCAGCGCAGAGACTGTTCTATCAGAGGACCCGCCTGGCCTTCGCATTCCATGCTCAAGACGCCGGTGTAGCCGTGGTCCCGCAGCATCTGAAGGCAGCGACGGATGTTACTGGCGTTGACACCTTCGCCCAATGCGCAATGGCTGACGGCGATTCCCGTCTGGTTGCCTCGGACCGCCGCGGCCAGAGATTCGGAGACGTCCTTGACGTGCACGTGGCTGACCTTGTCGATGAATCGTTTTAGAAAGGCAACCGGATCCTGGCCCGCGATGAAGGTGTTGCCTGTATCCATATTCATTCGCAGATAACGGCTGTCACAGAAATCGAGCATCTTTTCCATCATCTCGCCTCTGGTGGTGAAGTATCCGTGCACCTCGATAGTGACGGTGATCTTGTAGGCCTCGGCCACCTCGATGATTTGCTCATAGCATCGCTTCATTAGGTCCATCGCTTCGGTATCTTTGAGTCCCTCGGGCTTATGCAGGCCGTCGGTGGTGGCCACGCACGGACAGCCTGCGTGCTCTGCCCAGCGGATCGAGTTCAGCACGTAGGGCACGCCGCGCATCATGCCGTCCTTGCCCGAAAGAGGATAGGCCGCGTCGACCTGCGAGAAGCGTACGCCGTAACCGTCCATCTTCTTCTTCAGCAGCAGCGGGTCTTCATACAGGGCGACGTGAGGCTGGTAGCCCAGGCCGTGAATCCAACTGACGCCATCAATCAGGCCGCACTCGATAGAGTGGATGTCGTTCTTATTTGCCCATTCGAGACATTTTTCGAAACTGAAATAGGCCGAGTTGAAGGCGTCGGTGTGAAAGCCAATCTTCATTTGTCAAAACCCTTTCCTGGTCGATCTATCTTTTCTTCGACAACTCATCCGTCCACCGGTTCCAGGCCGGCCGTCCACGCACAGGCGTTGCGAAATAGCCGGCCGACAGCCGGATTGGCCAGGGCCTGGACGTCATGCCCGAGCACGCTGTGGTAAACCCGGCCTCTGCCGTAGTCGAGCACGAACGCCATCGGATAATCCTTGCCGTCGACTTTCGAACGTGCCTTGGCCAGTACCTTGATCGGTGTATTGCCCGCCAGGCACGTGTAAAGCTCGTCGACGGTCTCGAACTCGCTCAGTCCTTTCATCGCCGGGTGTTTGCTGTCAGTGATTTGAACCGTGAACTTGCCATGGGGGTCGTGCCCTCTTAGCTTGGGGTCCCACGCACGCCCGGCGAGCTCGACGAATTCCGGCCACTCCTGGAAGGCTCCGCATGCGAAGTGGACCAGCACGAGCCCAGTGCCGTTTTTGACAACGCGTTTGAGGTTCGCACGTGCCTTGGCGCCGGGATCGGGAACTTCCCAATCCATGAAATGCAGCACGACTGTGTCGTAGTCCCCGAGGTTCTCTTTGGCCAGGTCGCCGGGCTTCTCCGTGACCGTCACCTCCAGCCGCTTATCCGCCGCTATGGCTTTGGCCAGAACCGGCGCGGTCAGTTTCCATTTATGACCCGGATAGTCGACGCCCGTGACTATGAGCACCTTCTTGGACTGCGCCTTGTTTTGGGTCGTTGTAGAAGCTGTGTGGGCCGGGTTGCAGCTTGCCAGCAAGATAACCAATGCTCCACATGCGGCTGCGTACCTCATGACTGTTCTCCTTCAGAGCCAATGGAAAAATGACCTGTTCACGACCGCCGTACTATAGCGGCGGCGCCGCGTGCTGTCAATGGCATTTGGCTTGCGCCGGTCAGCTCTACAAGACGGCGGTTGCAAGTTCCGTTTGGATGTGATATAAAGGTCCGCCGGTGAATTATGGAAATAACAGAATTAAGATCAACTATATCAGAACTGTCGGCCCGGGTGGATAAGATCCGGGACTGGCTTTGACTTGTCCAGCAAGAAGTCCGAACTGGAAAAACTCGAAAAACGGATGTCCAAGGCGGGATTCTGGGACAATCCGGATTCAGCCAAGTCGGTCGTATCTCAACTAAGCGCCATTAAGTCCATCGTCGATCCGGTGGAAGAATTGCAGCGCGAAGTTGTGGATCTTCAGGAGTTGTTCGAGCTGGCGGAGGCCGAAAAAGACCAGGATGAGTTGGGACAGTTGGAAGAAGATCTGGACTCGCTCGTCGGAAAGTGCGAAAAGATCGAGCTTGCCGGACTGCTGTCGCGGCCCGAGGATATGAAGAATTGCTTCTTCGGGATCCATGCCGGCGCTGGAGGAACCGAGAGCTGCGACTGGGCGAGCATGCTGCTGCGGATGTATACGCGGTACTTTGAGGACAACAAGTTCAAGTTCAAGGAGCTTGATATCACCCCGGGAGAAGAGGCGGGAATTCGCTCGATAACACTGCAGGTCAGCGGCCCCTTCGCTTTCGGCAAGCTCTCCTGTGAGACCGGCGTGCACAGGCTGGTGAGGATAAGCCCCTTCGATTCACAAAGCCGACGGCACACGAGTTTTGCGGCCGTGGACTGCATTCCGGATTTTGAGGACGAGATCGATATCGAGATTGACGAAGACGACCTCAGGATCGATTTCTACCGCGCCAGTGGCGCAGGCGGCCAGCATGTGAACAAGACCAGCTCTGCCGTGCGGATCACCCACGAGCCGACAGGCATCGTCGTGCAGTGTCAGAACGAAAGAAGCCAGCACAACAATCGCGCCCAGGCGATGAAGATGCTCCTGGCGAAACTGTACATGCTCGAGCAACAGAAACGCGACGCCGAGATCGCGAAACTGTACGGCAACAAGGGCGAGATCGCCTGGGGCAACCAGATACGAAGCTACGTCATGCAGCCTTACCAGATGGTCAAGGACCACAGGACCGATGTCCAGACCGGCAACGTTGACGCCGTGCTCGACGGCGACCTCGATGGTTTCATCGAAGGTTATCTGCGGCATCGGGCCAAGAACAAATAAACCACAACGGCACAAAGAGACAAAGAAAAAGTAATTAACCGCAGATTTCCGGATTCACGCAGATTTAGAACGAAGATAAAGAACCACAGAGGTGCACGGAGTTGAAAGAGACAATATTCTCTGAGCTCTCTGTGAGTTCTGTGGCCAGAAACCAAGGATTGAAAGGGCAAACGGTCAGGCAGAATGAAAGAGATCATGAACATGAAGCTGGGTACACGGACGGCCGATCTGCATGAGTACAAGGCAGACATGCTGGCCGTAGGATTGTACTGCGACGCCAAGGGGCTGGACAAGCTTGCCAGAGGGCTTGACAGTAAGCTCAACGGCGCGATCGGCCGGGTGGTGAAGTTAGGTGATTTCAAAGGAACGGACGGGACCGGAGCGGTTCTCTACGGCAATAGTAAGATAGGCGCAAAGAGAATCCTGCTCGTTGGTCTGGGGGAGAAGAAGAAGGCGACGCTCGATACGATTCGCAGGGCGTCGGCGTACGCGGCGAAAAGGTCCGTTGAGATGAAGGCAAAAACCGTCGGTCTGGCGCTTCACAGCGCGTTTGGGGCCAAGTTCGAGCCGGCGGCGATGGGTCAGGCGTGCGCCGAGGGGACGTGTTTCGGGGGCTATCGCTACGACGAATTTGTCACGGGAAACGGAAATGGACGGTTGGGTTCGCTCAAGGTTGAGTTGATCGATTCTTGCACATCAAGAACGAAAGAACTGAAAAAAGGCGTCTTGAAAGGCGCTGTTATAGGTAAAGCACAAAACTATGCCCGGACGATTGCAAATCGCCCGGCGAATGTTATATACCCCGCCACGCTTGCCGCAGCGGCAAAGAAGCTGGCCCGCGGTTCGAGCACACTCACGTGCACGGTCTTCAACGAAAAACAGATGATGGAAAAGGGCATGGGCGGTGTCCTCGCGGTCGGCTCCGGTTCCGAGCACAAACCGAAATTCATCGTGCTAAAACATACCCCTGCAGGCAAAGCAGGCAGGGCCGAGCCGAAGATCGCCCTGGTGGGCAAGGCGATAACATTCGACTCCGGAGGTATCAGCCTCAAGCCCGCGCCCAATATGGAAGAGATGAAATTCGATAAGTCCGGGGGAATCGCCGTGCTGGCTACCATGAAGGCAGTTGCCGAGCTTGGATTGCCGATCGGCGTCTACGGGATCATCCCCTCTGCTGAGAACGTGCCTAGCGGGACAAGCTATCGGCCCGGCGATATTATCACCACCTACAGCGGCAAGACCGTTGAGGTCCAGAACACCGATGCCGAGGGCAGGATGATATTGTGTGACGGGCTCAATTATGCCGTCAGGCAGAAGTGCGAGACAGTTATTGACATAGCGACATTGACCGGCGCCTGCCTGGTTGCGCTGGGCAGGTATATGGCCGGGCTCATGGGCAACGACGACAAACTGATAAAGCAGCTTCAGAAGGCATCACAGCAGAGTGGTGAAAAGCTCTGGCACCTGCCGAGCGGCGAAGAGTATGCCAAAGAGATGAAGAGCAAGATTGCCGATTTGAAGAATATCGGCAGCAGATGGGGTGGAGCCTGCACGGCGGCGGCATTCCTGGAGCAGTTTGTCGGTGATGCGAAGTGGGCGCATCTGGACATCGCCGGGGTGGACATGTTCCAGAAACCCTCGGAATTCTCAGCCGAAGGCTCAACGGGCTTCGGTGTGAGGCTGCTTACGACTTACCTGGCGAATCTGGCGGCTGCC
The DNA here is from genome assembly GCA_001303465.1 of Phycisphaerae bacterium SG8_4. Classification (GTDB taxonomy): domain Bacteria; phylum Planctomycetota; class Phycisphaerae; order Sedimentisphaerales; family Anaerobacaceae; genus SG8-4. The sequence continues at coordinate 13,783 of LJTR01000091.1, read as the reverse complement.
AAAGACTGAGGTGCGAGCAAACGGAAGCGAGGAACATGACCAAGAAGCACAAACCGATAGATAGTGAGAAAATTAAGAAAGCAGTCAGGGAAATACTGCTGGCCGTCGGTGAAGACGTCGAGCGTGAAGGGCTGAGGGAAACACCCGATCGAGTGGCCAGGATGTACGCCGAGCTGCTGGGCGGGATGCGCGAGGAGCCTGAGAGGCATCTTCACAGTGTCTTTACCGAGAACTACGAGGAAATCGTTCTTCTGCGCGACGTGCCCTTCTACAGCATCTGCGAGCATCATCTGATGCCGTTCATCGGCTCGGCTCACGTCGCATACCTGCCGTCGGGATCGGTGCTCGGTGTCAGCAAACTGGCCCGCATCGTGGATTCTTTTGCCCGCCGGCTCCAGACCCAGGAAAGGCTCACATACCAGATAGCCGATTTCATAATGAACAGCTTGAAGTCACAGGGGGTGGCCGTTGTGCTCGAAGCTTCGCATAGCTGCATGACCATTCGCGGCATAAAGAAGCCCGGCTCAACGATGGTGACCTCGGCACTTCGCGGGATATTCAAGAGAGATCCAAAGAGCCGAAGCGAGATCATGAGCCTGATGCACAAGTAGAACCTGCTGAGGGAGTTAGCCCATGCACAAGCTGGCAAGGCAGGTGCGGTTTTCGATAAATCCATTCCTCTCGCAAGAATGCACCGGGTTCAATTCCTTTGCATCCAAACCGGCGGGCGAGGGCCTGGCAATATTTCTGGAGTTGTCGGTGGAGATTCTCGGAGACATAAAGCCCGAGACGGGTTTTGTCCTAAATGTGGTCGACATCGACAGGGGCGTTCGCGAGTCAGTTGTGCCGCTTTTCGCCGAGCGCATAAAGCAGGACTATTGCCGGGCCAGACATGTCGGGCTCCTGGTCGTTGCCGAGCTTCTGAGATCGGCCTGGGAACGATTGTCCGATAAATTCGCCCCCGCCACACTTAGCAAGTTGAGTCTGAAGTTGAATCCTTTCAGGAGAATTGCCATCAGTTCAGGGGATCCGGAAATGGTCTATTTCTGTGAGAAGTTTGAATTTGCCGCGATGCACAAGCTTTGGAACTGCGACTTCTCCGAAAAGGAGAACTTCGACATCTTCGGGAAATGTGCCAACGCCACCGGTCACGGGCACAACTATGTTCTCGAGGTCTCAATAGAGATGCCGGCGACGAGAGATGACTTTCGCATAGGCGATTTTGAACGAACGGTAAACCACGAGCTTATTAAACTGCTCGATCACAGGAACTTGAATGTCGACGTCGAGCAATTCGTCAAAACCAATCCCACCATCGAAAATATCGCTGCTTTCGCGTGGGACAAGCTTGTCGGCAAGTTCGGCGAGGCTAACCTTCATCGGGTAACCGTCTGGGAGACCGACAAGACATATTGCACGTACTACGGTTGAGTAAGGCAACGACAACAGTCTGCCCTAATCAAGTCTTTTATGGGACCTTGGTCGCGCGCGGCTCTCCGAGAGAAGCTTTGCCGTTTGAAATACTCGGCAAGTTTCTGATCTGATGGAGAGCAGTTTATCCCGACGCTCGTCTTTGCTAAAGCTATGTTCTTTATGTGCCGATACTTATGGTGTAGAACGGCTGCCGGTCGCTCTGCGCGCGGCCGTAGACGGATGTAGATTGTCTCGGCATGTGATCGCGGAGAGCACGGCCGCTGAGAAATGATCTTACCCTGAGAGCAGGGTATTGAAGCGAGGCTGCACTGACTTTTTGCGCAGCCGACGGGGACGGAGTCCAGGCGGAGTGCCCCCACGTGAGTAAACATTCGACGTTGACAATTGACCAACGCTCACTATTCTTGCTCAAAAAGAGTTAATCCTGCGGGATCGATATGAAAGCATTAGTTACAGGCGGAGCGGGTTTTATAGGCTCTCATCTTGCTCAGCGGCTGCTCGAAGATGGTTTCCAGCTTGCGGTCGTCGACGATCTGAGCACGGGCAGTCTGGAAAACATCGAGAGTTTCAAGGAGCATGCCGGCTTTGAGCTTGTCATAGGCGATATTCGCAATGCCGAACTGATGGAACCCATGGTAGAGCGATGTGACGTAATCTTTCATCTGGCTGCGGCTGTCGGCGTCAGATTGATAGCCGAGGATCCCGTGCACACAATCGAAACCAACATCGGCGGCACGGAGATTGTACTGGACCTCGCCAACAAGTTCGGCAAGAAGATCCTCATTGCTTCGAGCAGCGAAGTGTACGGCAAGAGCGAGGCGGTCCCCTTTAGTGAAGGGGACGATATTGTGCTCGGCAGCACGAGCATGCCGCGCTGGGCTTACGCCTGCAGCAAGGCGATAGACGAGTTTCTGGGTCTGGCTTTCTATCAGCAGTACGGGTTGGGCGTAGTTATCGCCCGGTTCTTCAACACGATCGGGCCAAGACAGACGGGCCAGTACGGGATGGTGGTACCTCGTTTCGTTCAGATGGCGCTCAACGACGAGCCTGTTCTGATATACGGTACAGGCAAGCAAACGCGATGTTTCTGTTACGTGGCCGACGTTGTCGAGGCTGTCATCAGGCTGATGAATTGCGAGCATGCGGCAGGCAGGGTATACAATATAGGTTCCAGCGAGGAAATCTCCATTGAAGCCCTTGCCGACAAGATAATCGAGATGACTCACAGCAAGAGCCGAAAGCAATATGTGCCTTACGAGGTCGCCTATGGCAGAGCCATCGAGGATATGATGCGGCGCGTGCCGAGCCTGGAGCGGATCAAGGAGACGGTCGGCTGGGAGTCCAAGACGAGCCTGGAGGAAATCCTGCGAGTGATCACGGACAGGGTAGTAAATTCCCGCGAGTAAGATCATAAACTGTTATTGTAAAGCTACTTACCCGCGCAAAAACCCGAAATTTCAATCGTGAGCACTATATAATGCACATGCGGGCAAAATTAAACCAGTGGGACTACCTCATAATCACCGCTTCCAATGAGGCGCAGGCCCGAGCCTACGAATCGCAACTTGCGTTGCGCCGAGACCTGGGTCTGCTCAGCAACATCCGCAACGTGTTGGTCGTGGCCGATCCCGGCGGAAAGCGAATCGGCAGCGGAGGCAGCACGCTGTATTGTCTGATCGAAGTGCTCAATCAGCAAGCTGAAAGGGACGCCGGGGCAACAGACGCTAAGGCGTGGGAGAAGATTCTCGGTGCGTTGCGAATTCTGATCGTCCACGCCGGAGGGGATTCGAGAAGGTTGCCTGCATACGGCCCCTGCGGAAAGATCTTTGTTCCGGTTCCGTCAGAGAGTGACACCGCCGTACCGGCGAGTCTGTTCGATCGTCAATTGCCGACGTATCTGGCATTGCCCGAGCCGGCCGCCGGCACAGGCCAGGTGGTAATAACATCGGGTGACGTCTTGTTGAGATTCGAGCCTTCCGAAGTGACATTTACCGACCATGGCGTTACCGGATTAGCCTGTTATGCTCTGCCCGAGCAGGCAAGCAGACACGGTGTCTTTTGCAGGGGTCGGGGCAATGAGGTAAGAGTCTATTTGCAGAAGCCCTCCGTTAAAGAGCAGGAAGAAAAAGGGGCCGTGGACGCATACGGTCAGAGCTGCCTGGATATCGGCGTAATGAACTTCGATGGCGAGACTGCCGCCAGGATGCTGGAGACTTTCGGTGTCTGTGCCGGCCGCAACGGCAAACTTGTTCTCAGCGGCTCGCTGGGCAGGGCGGTTACCGAGCACGGCCTGGATTTCTATCGTGAGATATGCTGTGCCATGGGCCGCGAGGCCAGTAAATCCGAACATCTACAATCCGCGCACAACAGCGGTTCAAAATGGAGCAAGGCTGAACTAAACAAGCTGTTCGAGGCCTTTTCACCGGTGCCCTTCAACATGACGTTGCTACGGCATTGTGACTTCCTGGACTTCGGGACAAGCAGGGCGATCATCAGTAGCGGAACGAGGCTGTTGCAGGAGGACCGTGGAGCATCCAATCTGCAGACCTTTCTCAACATCAACAATGAAATCTCAGACGTCGGCGCGGTCAAAGGGACATCCTCCTGGGTAGAGGGCTGCCGCGTAAGTTCATCGCTGACTCTGGGAGGCGAGAACGTGGTTGTTGGCCTCGATGTCGATGAACCGATCTCCCTGCCTCCGAGGACATGCCTCGACGTAATCAAAGGTAGCGGTGCAGACAGCCGGGACGTTTGGTTCGTGCGTTGTTACGGCATTGACGATACGTTCAAGGAACCTGTAGAGCAAAGCGCGAGTTTCTGCGGAGTCGAAATATTCGAATGGCTCGGGGTCGTTGGGGCCAAGGCTGAGGATATCTGGTATCCAGAGATAACCGCCGCCCAGCGGAGCATTTGGAACGCCCGCTTATTTCCGGCAGTGGAGGCTCACGCCGAGTACAGGCAATGGTTGTGGATGCTCGATCCGAGAAACTCGCACACTGAGGACGCTGAGGCGTGGCGCAAGGCGGACAGATACAGTCTCGAACAGATTCTGGCCCTGGCCGATCAAGACGACTTCTACAAACGGCGAAACACAATCAGGGCAAAGATAATCCGGCAATCTCTGAGGCGGCTTTTTCACCCGCAAAGTGGATTTTCGAGTTCCGAGCTGGCGCATCTGTTGAGTGGTGCGGATGATTTGAGCGCGTGGGTCTCGGAAATTATCACAGAAGCTCACTGGCATTTTAGAAACAGTGTAGGCGGCGATGTCGAGTCTCTTGTGTTTCCCCGAATAGTCCATACGCTTGCTTCTGCGCTTGCCGAGCTTTCAGAAGGCGGCGACCGGCCGCTGTCGGGAGCCTTGCCTTCTCTAAGGCAGCTGATCGGTCTGGAGCAGCAGAAGTGGCTTTCTTCTCTGGGGCTTGATTTGGATTCGAAGGTTTCGATTCTCGAATGGACTCGCCGGGCGCGGAGTACTGCGTTCGAAGCCTTGGGCAGCGCTATCGTTGCCGGCGGTTTCAAGCGGACAGACCGTCGCACAAGCGTTCTACGCACCGACGAGATCGTCTGGGCGCGTGCCCCGGCTCGTCTTGATGTGGGGGGCGGCTGGACAGACACGCCGCCCTACTCACTGGAGTACGGCGGTTGCGTGGTTAACGCCGCGGTCAATCTCAACGGTCAGCCGCCGATCCAGGCGTATGCCAGGGTCATAGACGAGCCGGTTGTCCGCATCAGTTCGATCGATCTGGGCGCGAGACTCGAAGTTACCTGTTTTGATGAGCTTTTGGACTACCGTGAGGCGACGAGCAACTTCGCGCTTGCCAAGGCGGCCCTTGCTCTATCGTGTCTGTCTCCGCCTGCGGAGGTTGACGCTGAAAATGTAAGCCTGAAGAATACGTTGGAGCAATTCGGTGGCGGGATCGAGCTGACTACTCTCGCAGCGATTCCGAAGGGCAGCGGTTTGGGCACATCAAGCATAATGGGAGCAGTCATTGTCGCAGCGATCCAGCGAGTTATGGGCAAAGAACTATCGCGGCGTGAGCTGTTTCACCGCGTGCTTCGTCTGGAACAGGCTTTGACTACCGGGGGTGGGTGGCAAGACCAGATCGGCGGTGTTATAGACGGTGTCAAAATGGTTGTCACCGAGCCGGGATTCGTTCCCGATGCCCTGATTCACCATGTGCTGGGCGACATTCTGGACCCGAGAACCAACGGTGGCCTGAGTCTTCTATACTACACTGGCGTCACACGGCTGGCCAAAAACATCCTGCAACAGGTCGTAGGACAATATTTGAATCGGCACCGCGCTACGATGGCGACGCTGAGACAGATCCACGCAGTTGCCGAGCAAGTGTCACAGGCGCTCATTCGCAAAGATATCGAGGCGTTTGGCCACCTTATTGACGTCGCATGGCAGCTCAACAAGCAACTGGATCCGAACTCCAGCAACGATGAGATCGAATTGCTGTTTAAACGGGTCAATCCCTACTTATACGGCGCGAAACTGCTCGGCGCCGGCGGCGGCGGTTTCATGTTGATGATCTGCAAATCGGCCGATGACGCCTCATCTGTTCGAAGAATGCTCGAGGACGAACCGCCCAACGAGAGAGCAAGGTTCTTCGATTTTGACATAAGCAGCGAGGGGTTGACCGTAACTGTTTCTTGATAGTCACAGCACTATGTAGCAAACCGTAAACGTCTCCAGAACCTGCGGTCAAGAAGACTGTTGCGTCTTGAGGTCGAGGCAAATCAGCACATCCGTGGCAGATACGAAGTCAAAATTAGCGAGGCATTACGCTGCAGTTGTCTGTGGCGCCCTTGCACTCTACTTCATCAGTTGCGCTCCGGGTGCCCTGTGGCAGGACAGCGGATTGATTCAATATCGCATCTGGCACAACGATATTGAAGGTTTCCTGGGTCTTGCGCTTTCTCATCCGCTCTTTTATATAATAGCTATCGGTGCCAAATATGTGCCGTTAGGAGAGTCTATTCACAGAGTCAACCTGGTCTCGGCGATTGCAGCAGCCGCAGCCGTGGCGAACATGTTCCTCTTTGTGCGTCTGTGGCTCGGAAGGATTCTTCCGGCTGCTGTCGCGGCTATCACTTTGGCTCTTGCCCATACGTTCTGGCGCCATGCAAGCGTCATCGAAACGTACACACTTTGGACGGCGCTATATATCGGCGAGCTGATAATGCTGTTGCAGTATACGAGAACAGAGAGCGTGCGCTGGCTGTATTGGCTGGGATTGCTGAGCGGTCTTTCGATCGCAGTCCACATGCTCGCTTCGATGCCGCTATCGTGCTATGTCGTCTTTTTCGTCTTTCTGCTCGCCAAAAAGGAACTTCGCGTCACGGACCTGGCAATTATCATTCTGCTGTGCATTGTCGGCGCGCTGCCTTATGAGTATCTGATAATCAAGAACATGATTCAAACCGGTGACGTTGCGGGCACTTTGGCCTCTGCGGCCTTTGGCGATCGCTGGCAGGGTGCGGTGCTCAACACATCTCTGTCGATGAAGATCGTAAAGGAGAACCTGCTGTACATTCTGCTCAACTTTCCCACGCCGAACGTGCTGCTGTTTCTTACGGGCTTGTCCGCGTTGTTCAGAGTGTCATTGCACAGAGGTTTAAGAAATGTTCTGCTGGCCCTAACCGGATTGTTCTTTCTTTTCGCATTTCGATATACCGTGCCTGACAGATATGCGTTCTTCCTGCCCTTTTACTGCATGGTTTCGATACTCATTGGTCTTGGAGTCTATCTTCTGGGCGAGCAGGTAAACCGTAGAGTTCTTGCGTTTGGCGTGTTGACTTTCAGTTTACTGCCGGTTGGCGTCTATGCTGCTGCGCCGGTGTTGGCCGAGAAGATGCACCTTAAAATAGGCACGAGAGATGATATACCCTACCGCGACAACAACGAATATTTCCTGCGGCCCTGGAAGAGAGGGTACACCGGAGCGGATCGCTTCGCTGCTGAGGCGTTGGGCCTGGTGGACAGAAATGCCATTATTTATGCCGACATCACCACAGTAGGGCCTCTTCTGCTTGCCCAGCAAGTTGGGGGCAAACGCCCTGACGTGAAGATCATATCGGGAACTCTAAACAGCGAAGGGGCGCCGAGATTCGATGAGCATACAATCGCCCAATTGCTGACAGATAGATCGATCTATGTTGTTTCACCAAGGCCGGGATACTGCCCTGCATTTATTCTGGAAAATTATGATTTTATCCGGGCAGGTATTCTGTGGCGAGTGATTGAATCTAAAAGAGTCAAATGAGCGAACAACCCGTCACAACTTCGACGAGACTGGTTCACAACACGGCTTTCAACGTCGCCGCATTGGTGAGCAACGCCGTCATCGGTTTCTTTATGATACGTTTTCTCCTCGGCCAGTTCGGTGAGGTCCGGTACGGCGTATGGATGCTCATTGGCGGCTCCATTCTCCGCTATGCTCCTCTGATGAGTTTAGGTTTGAACAGCTCGGTCAACAGGTACATACCGGTGTACCTGGCGAAGGGCGACGCCGACGGAGTCCAGCGTGTGATCAACACTTCGCTGTTAGTGTTCACCATTCTTGGGATCGCACTTGCCATTGGGAGTCTGGTGGTTTACCGCAATGTCGATTCGTGGTTTGTCATCGAACCTGACCTGGTGAAGACCGCCGGGATGCTGGTGCTCATCATAGGGTTCTGCGTTGCCTTTTCGATGCCTCTGCAGCCGGCAACCTCGGTGCTCAGCGGTCTTCAGCGCTACGACCTCATCAACCTTGTCGTGCTCACCACATTATTCTTGCGAACGTTGCTTGTGGTTCTGCTGCTGCTGCGAGGTTACGGCCTGTTGACGGCGGGGTTGGTGCTGGGGCTCAGTGAAATTGCCGTGAGGGTAGTGCACTGCGTTCTTGTCTTGAGAGTGCTGCCGGAGACATCTTTGTCTTTGGCAAAGATCGACTTTCGCCTTCTGCGGGAAATGCTGCCATACGGAATGAATACCTTTCTTTATGCGATGGGGGCGGTAATAATCCATCACGCCAGCACATTGATAATTGGCATTTTCATAGGTGCCGCCCAGATAAGCCAATTCGCCGCGGCCGCGGCCGCGGTATTGTTGCTCTCGATGCTGCTGACGGCCTGCACCGCGGCGATAAAGCCGGCCGTCAGTGATCTCGATGCCAGAGACGACGAAATGCGGGTGAAGGAAATCGCTCTTCTGACGCAGAAGTACTCTCTTCTTCTGATAATTCCCAGCGTGGTCTTTATGGTCTTGATGGGCAGGGAGTTCCTGTGGGTATGGGTCGGTGACAGATTCGAGGATCCTTCGGTCGTTGGCGGAATGGCTGCCATCCTTGCTATCCTCGCCGTCGGGCATTGTATGAGGTTGGCACAGCACAGTAACTTCCTCGTTCTTGTCGGTCGAGGCGAGCACAGGATTTTCGGCATCCTCACCGCTGTGATGGCGCTGCTCTGTGTCAGTGCCTCTGTCGTTTCGGTAAAAGTCCTCAATTGGGGTCTGATAGGAATAGCCTGGTCGAATCTGTTGCCGCAGCTACTAATATCCGGTGTCATTCTGCCGATATATTTCAACTGGAAGATGCATATTTCCGCGTTGGAGAGCGTGCGCAGTGTCTGGTGGCCCGCCATATTAGGATCATTACCGGTCGTCGCAATGATTGGTGTCTGGAAATACCTGGCACCGCCCGGTTCCTGGCTGCAAATCGCCGGCGTTGTGGTTGCTGCGGTGGTCCTGGCATCTATAAGCGGCTGGTTTCTCGGTCTAAAAGAAGTAGAGCGAAAACGATTCACTCGTATTGCTCTGCGAAGACATACCCTTTAGGGTAGTAAATCACCGCGAGCAAAACCATGGCCTGTTGTTGTGAGGCCACTTACCCGCGCAAGGGCGGGAGTTTTAAGTCGGCAACACCGTACTGTAAAGCCGCCTACCCGCGCAAGAACGCGAGTTTTCAATCAGGAGCACCATAAAACAGTGGCCAAGATCAGTTACAGAGAATCCCATAAGTACCAAGGCAAAGGTGATGAGTACGAGGCGTACTACCGAAGCGATGCCTGGGAGAAATTCCTCTGGTCGCGCGAGCAGGAGATTATCCTGAGAATCCTGGACAAATACCTTGCGGGCAAAGAAATTCACCTGCTGGACTTCGCATGCGGCACCGGACGCATTGCCGGTCTGCTGGAGAGTAGGGTAAAGACGTCTACCGGTATCGATGTCTCCGGCTCGATGCTGGCAATCGCCCGGAAAAAGCTGAAGCGGACCGAAATAATCGAGGCAGACATCACCAAGGAGAATGTCCTCGCCAGACGGAAGTTCAATTTGATAACTGCATTTCGGTTCTTTCTCAATGCCGAGCCGGAGCTGCGTTCTTTGGCGATCAAGGCGCTTGTCGAATTGTTGGACGAAGAGGGCTATCTCGTATTCAACAATCATCACAGCCTTGGCTCGCCCTGGATCAAGCTGCTGTATGCACGACACCTGCGGAAGAACCCTGAGGGGACATTCAATGTTATGAGCATCGAGCAGATGAAGAATCTTGTTAAAGATGTGGGGCTGGAGATAGTCGAGATCTATCCGGCGGGCTTCTTTCATCCGCCCAAGGTTCCTGTTTCGTGCCGGCTGAATCGTGCGATAGACAATCTCGCTTGCAGGCTCATGTTCCTGAGTCGATTCTCGGAAAACCCAATTGCCGTCTGTCGCAGGCGGAAGGGTCATGTCAGTGACAGTCCCGAATCGAGGAAATATACCCTTGAAGGGCAGTAAATTCCCGCGGGCAAAACCATGACCTTTTATTGTCAAGTCACTTACCCGCGCAAGAACGGGGATTCTCAATCGGGAAAACTATAACTAATGGAGTTTGTCGACGACATTGCTCGAAAGACCGGGCAAGCGAACCTGCTGGTGGTCGAGGCCGCCAAGGCATCCAGGGCATTGGAGATAGGTAAGGACACGGGGCTGTTTTCTGTTCCAAAGGTGGTCAACCTCGATGCCGAGGCGGGTGTGCTTGAATTCGAAAGATTGAGCGGTCTGGAAACGTTGCTCGATTTAGCGGTTCGTAAAGACCGGCGGCTTCCTGAGTTGTTGGAAAAGGCCGGACGGGCCCTGGCGGCTATTCACGCAGAACTGACCTTGCCCCAAGAGATGAAGCACGAACTACAGGCCGAATGGATGAACTGTTGTGATGATAACGTTTTCATCCATGGTGATTTTGCGTGTGTCAACGTTTGCTTTCATGATCCTTCGGATGAGCTCGTCATTCTGGACTTCTCGGCGGCGCCGATGGTGGGCCGGACTGCGACCTTTGGCAGCCGCTACTTCGATATTCTGTTGTTTATGAGTTCCCTATTTCACGGCGCTCCGTATCGAAGCGTGTTGAGCTGGGATGCTGGCATAATGGCCGGTACGTTCTTGAGAGGATATGTGAAAGCCGCGCCCCGGGTGAACTTGAACAAGTTAAAGGACAACGCGCCGAAAATATGCCGATTGCAGCGAAAGAATATGTGGCATCTTTCACGACAGAGAGCACCGCTGAGAGCCGTCGGTTACATTTTATGCCAGATGCTGATGTATGTGCGTTTCTGTCTGTTCTTGCGCAAGTGCGGACCATAACGGCTGGAGTTCCACATGTATAGCGAATATGAAGACGAAATATGCGAAGATGAAATGTTTGACGAGCAGCCTGAACGGACTTCGGATATCCAACTGCCTCCGGTGATAAACGTTCTGCTCTTTGCGGTTTGGATCGTAGTTTGTTCAATAGGGTTTGCAGTGATCTTCCTCGCCAAGAGCGCCGTAGCCGGGGCGGTGATAATAGCCGTCCCAACGTTCATCGGCATGGTCATAAAGCCCACGTTCGGGCTTTGCATTCTGATGCTTGTCCTGCCCACCGGCGCCGGAGTCGGTTTCAGGCAAGTCTTCAGTCTCGATAGAGGAGTCGGCCTGGCCCTGGCGGTTAGCTTCTGCCTTAATGTGCTGGTGACCCGCCCGGGACTGCGTATAGGCAACAGGGCACTATGGGTTGCCGGTGCATACACCCTCTGGGTGTGTATGGCATCACTGGCGGGTCCTTACCTCGGCTATGAGTTGATACGGGCCTTCACACAGGTTCAGCTTCTGGCAATGATTTTCATCGTATACTGGATAATCCAGACAAACGGCGAAAAGACCTTTCGCTGGGCGTCGAGAGCATATGTAGCCGGGACACTGGGAACGATCGCGCTGACCTTCATAACGGGTGCGGCGATAAGAGCGATGGAAGACGCGCCCGAGCAAAGATATGCAGCCACACTCGGCGAGGCAACCGATGCTAATATGCTGGCTTCGCTGGCGGCGATAGCGTTCCTGGCGGCGATCTATTTGTTCGCTCGCGATAAGAGCATATTCTGGCGCGTGTTGTACCTGGTCGCGATTCTGTTTCTGCCGGTAATGCTGCTGAAGATCGGCTCCCGCGGCGCCTTGATCGCGCTGGTCTTCACAATGTTGTCACCATTGTTGTTCATAAGACAGGTGGTGCGAAAACCCGCTCTGGTGGCATTGATGTTTATTGTCGTCCTGATGGCTTCTCTCTCCGCCGGATTGGTGGTAAGGAGAAGGGGCCTGGAAGCGGCCGTCGCAACACGATTAACGGACATCCATCAGGCCGAAGAGGCAATCAGTTACAGGATGATGCCCGTCAAACAGGCCGTCAAGGCTGCGGTGAGAAAGCCGTTGGGCACGAGTTACTACGGATGGTTCGAGGCCAGCGGGCTCAGGATTCTGCCCCACAACGATTTCTTCATGGCTCTCGGGCTTTACGGAATACCTGCCGCGGTCCTTTTTGCGTTTTTCATCGTCTTGATAATGCTCACGATAAAGCGCATTCCGCTCGGCGCCGAGAAATTGTACGCCAGGGCGATTCTGACGTATCTATTGATAATGGGATTGAACGTGGGTCAGTTGTACCAGAAACACTATTGGGTATTCATCGCGTTCGTACTTGCAAGCGAACGAGTTGCCTGGTTCTTCAATGCCGCAGATGAAGAACCGTTGGATTGCGCCGAGTGCGAGGAAGATTTCGTGCTTCAGGGCCAATTCGCTTGACCGAGACTTTTCAAGATGCACATAGCGATGGTAACAGTTTTTCCGAAGGAAGCTCACAGCATCGACGGAGGTGTCGCCGGAGTGGCAAAATACCTCGTCGATGAGCTTGTCAAGCGAACCGATGTGAAGCTGACCGTCATCGTTCCAAAGAGCGACGCCGGCGAGATTACCTGTGAGGGCTGGGGTGACTTCAACGTCTATAGATTGGCCAAACAGGGGTTCTGGAGTTTTCTACCCGGTACGGTTTATGACATCTTCGCACGCAAGCGACAGATAAGGTCTCTTCTGAGACAAATAGATCCTGACATTGTACATTTTCAGGCTGTCACATTCCTGGCAGCCAATTGCGAGCAGCCGAACATCCTTACCATTCACGGTATCGCCGAAAGGGATGCGCTATGGGACAGTCGGCGGGGCATTCTTCGTCGGCCCAAGTGGTTGCTGCTGAAGTTGACAGAAGAGTACGGGCGCCGCCGGGTCCCACATGTTATCTTAATAAGCGAGTATGTCAGAAAGTTTCTGCCGGCAAAGAACAGGATTCGCAAGACCTGGCTCATTGAAAATCCTGTTGCCGATTCCTACTTCGATATCGAGCGATCGGTCGAGCCGGGCAGGATACTCTGCTGCAGCAGGGTAATGCCGTTGAAGAATATCATTGGAATGATAAAGGCGTTTGCTTCAATCGCTCAACAGTTCCCAGACTCACAGCTCAGGATTGCCGGCGCTTCGCAAGCTGCCTATATCGAGACGTGCCGGCAGCATGTCGAACGCACCGGCCTGGAGAGCAAAGTACATTTCCTCGGAAACATCACTGTCAAAGACGTGCAGACCGAATTGTCCAAAGCGAATTGCCTGGTGGTACCGTCCTTTCAGGAGAACGCCCCGCTGAGCATTGCCGAGGCGATGGCTGCCGGCGTCCCGGTGGTCGCAGCCAAAGTGGGTGGAATCCCTGAGATGGTCCAGGATGGAAAAACCGGACTGTTAGTCGACCCTCATGACACCAACAGCATATGCCAGGCTGTCTCGAAGGTTCTTTCGGACCAGGAACTTACTCAATCCATGGCACGGAGTGCGAAAGAGTTTGCCGAGGATAGATTTAGGGCATCGGCCGTTTGTGAGAAGACCCTACAGGCATATCGCGACATATTGAGTGAACGTTCGTAGGCCACGAGATCACTGATGCGAATTTGCTTTCTTTCTCTGGGGACATTCAATCACATCGGGTCCTACCTTGACTATTTCAGAGATGCTGGACACGATGTGATTTTT
>LJTR01000090.1 GCA_001303465.1 Phycisphaerae bacterium SG8_4 | reverse complement strand
GTAAATAACAAATGTTGGCAAGACTGCACAGCGTTACGCTCGAAGGAATTGAGGGGATAGTCTGCGAGGTCGAAGTGGACGTCGCCCGCGGGGGGTTTGAAAAATCCATCATTGTCGGTCTGCCCGACACGGCCGTCAAGGAAAGCGTCGAAAGGGTCAGAAGCGCAATCGTCAACAGCGGCTTTAGCCACCCGAAAACCGCGTCGCTGGTGAACCTGGCGCCGGCCGATGTGAAAAAGGCAGGCCCTGCCTTCGATCTGCCTATCGCACTTGGGATGCTGATCGGTCAGGGGAAACTCGTCAGCTCGGCCCTCAACAAGACAATTATTGTCGGCGAACTGGCTCTGGACGGCAGGGTCAGGCCGGTCAACGGCGTATTGAGTATGGCGATGAGCGCCGCGGCAAACGGTTTTGCCCGGATGATAGTTCCCTTAGAAAATGCCAGGGAAGCGGCAGTAGTTCAGGACCTCGAGGTCTTCGCCGTCGGCTCGCTCGCCCAGGCTGTTGGATTTCTTTCGGAACAGTTACCGCTGGAACCCACCACCATCGATATCGAGGGGCTGTTCAAGGTAGCATCGAATTATGACGTCGATTTTTCAGACGTCAAGGGCCAGGAAAGCGTCAAGAGGGCGCTGACCGTTGCCGCAGCGGGCGGTCACAATATAATGATGATAGGCCCGCCCGGCGCGGGAAAGACCATGCTCGCCCAGAGGTTGGCGACCATCCTGCAGCCTCTGAGCCTGGCTCAATCGCTGGAGACGACTCGCGTGTACTCCTCGGTCGGCCTGTTAGGCGCCCACCGGGCGTTGATGGCTACTCGTCCTGTCAGAGCACCACATCATTCGGCAAGCGGCCCGGCCCTGGTCGGCGGCGGACCGGCGCCCCGTCCGGGGGAGCTGTCGCTGGCTCACTTTGGGATATTGTTTCTCGACGAGTTTGCTGAATTTCCGCGGCACGTTCTCGAGATGATTCGCCAGCCGTTGGAAGATGGTTTCGTGATAATATCACGTGCAAAAAGAACGGTGAGGTTCCCCGCGCAATTCATGCTTGTCGCGGCGATGAATCCCTGCCCGTGCGGCTATTTCGGCAGCGAGGTCAGAAGGTGCAAGTGCACGCCGGGCCAGATTACTCGATATTTCTCGAAGGTCTCGGGACCCCTGGTCGACAGGATTGACATCCACATCGACGTACCGGCGATAAGCTTCCGCAAGCTGCGGTCGAAATCCGGCCAACTCGACTCGGAGGCGATCAGAAAGGATGTTTTGCGTGCGACGGCCGTCCAGGCCGAGCGCTTCGGCGACGGGCAGATTCACACCAACGCCCGTATGAGCCATAAACAGGTAGAGAAGTTCTGCAAGCTCGACGAAGCAGGCGAACTGATACTCAAACAGGCGATGCAGGAGTTCGGCCTAAGCGCCCGGGCCCATGACAAGATCTGCAAGCTTGCCCGCACGATTGCCGATCTGGCCGGTGTCGAGCAGATAGCCACCGAGCACATCGCTGAAGCCATAAGCTATCGAAAGCTGGACAGGAAGCTGTGAAGGCCAGCCTCAGCACCAGGGATTCTTGCTGCGACATCGACGGCGGGCGGGTGGGTGGCAGCCACTGAATGAGCACCGCGAATGAATTGGATGGTGAGAGTCCGAGATCAGCCGAGAAATACGAACATCCTTTTTAGGGACTTGAGGGCCATCCACTTCGCTCACTTCGTTCGCTCAGTGGCTGCCACCCGCCTGAAGAACCCTTTTTTCCGATGGCAAGCAAGAGTTGCCCAATCGGTTCTTGACTGATCGCGGGAAAGACTGTAGATTCTTGCCCAAAACGTGATTTGGCACGTGAAAAGTGAAACTCTTACTCTTCAAGTTGAGGAAAGGACATTTTCGATGTTTACACTGATTATTGACGTTGCGGCCAGAGAGATTCTGGATTCCCGTGGAAACCCTACCGTTGAAGTGGATGTCACGCTCGAAGACGGCGGATTCGGCAGAGCCGCCGTTCCTTCCGGGGCCAGCACAGGGGCTTATGAAGCCGTCGAGCTGCGCGATACCAAGGCAAAACGATACATGGGCAAGGGCGTCGCACAGGCCGTCAAGAATGTCAACGAGACGATCGCCAAGGAAGTCATCGGAATGGACGCCTGTGCCCAGGAAGAACTCGATCAGCTCATGATCTCGCTTGACGGCACGCCGAACAAGGGCAAACTCGGCGCAAATGCCATCCTCGGCGTTTCGCTCGCCGCGGCCAAGGCCGCCGCCGATTCTGCCGGACTGCCCCTCTACAGATATCTCGGAGGCTGCAGTGCAAACATCCTTCCGGTGCCGATGATGAACATACTGAACGGCGGCAAACACGCTGACAACAACGTCGATTTTCAGGAATTCATGATAATGCCCGTCGGCGCCGAGACCTTTCCAGATGCCCTGAGGATGGGTGCCGAGACCTTCCACACGCTCAAGAAGGTCCTCGCCAAAAAAGGCTATGCCACCAGCGTCGGTGACGAAGGAGGCTTTGCCCCTATGCTCAAGAGCAACGAAGAGGCACTGGAAGTCGTTACCGAAGCTATCAAGAAGGCCGGGTACAAGCCCGGCAAGGATATCTCTATCGCCCTGGACCCGGCGGCTACCGAGATGTTCAGCGATGAAACCAAGGACTACAGCTTTTTCAAGTCGGCGCCGGATAAACGTATCTCTTCGGATGACATGGTCAAGCACTGGTCCAAATGGGCTGGCGACTATCCGATCATCTCGATCGAAGATGGACTTGCAGAGGACGACTGGGACGGCTGGGTGAAACTGCGAAAGCAAATCGGCGACAATGTCCAGATCGTGGGCGACGACCTGTTCGTAACAAATACCGAGCGGCTGGCAAAAGGCATCGAACTAGACTGTGCCAACTCTATTTTGATCAAACTCAACCAGATCGGCACTCTTACCGAAACGTTCGAAGCGATCAACATGGCCAAGAGGGCCGGCTGGACGGCCGTCATAAGCCACAGAAGCGGGGAGACCGAGGACAGCACCATTGCCGACCTCGCGGTCGCGACCGGCGTCGGCCAGATCAAAACGGGCTCGCTGTGCCGAACGGATCGGATCTGCAAGTACAACCAACTTCTGAGGATCAATGAGGACCTCGCCGATGCCGCCCGGTACGCAGGCTTTATGTTCAAATAGCAGCCCGGCCGGGTGGCCGCGTGGCCGTTGAAAAACGTGAGACCGCTTCTGCCGTTGTCGCAGGCATGTGTTTAGCCAGGCAGGGGACACGATACTTCTTCAACAGACTCGAAAGCCGAGATCCGGAATTGCTCACATGCTGGGCTGTGAATCCTGTTCTTTGCCCGAACAGTCCGTGACAAACGAACCTGCGTTCGACAACATTTACATCGTGGACGGTCACAGAAGAGACAGCCAATGCACCCAAAACGAAGAGTACTCATCAAGTCACGGATTTCCCCAATAGAGGGTCCAGGCCTTGTAGGAGCTTTTCAGCCATGAAACGTTTTGAACATCCACACATTCGCGGACTGCGACGAAGCTGCTGCTCTTGTGGTGAGCAGTCAAAAAGAACAGCGACCGACATTAGCCGCCGAAGTTTTCTCGGCAGTCTTGCGGGAACGGCCGCAATGGGCTCCTTGGTGCTGGGCCAAACGTCACAGGCCCGCGCTGTTTCCACAAAACCGGTTCCGTCCGGGATGGCCTTGCCGTTCGGCGAGGCGCTGCGAGTCAAGCCTGTGCTGGCCTACCAATTGCCGACTCGGCAGGAAAAACAGAGTTGGCGCAATTATGGCGGACTCCAGAGACGCAGCGACGTCAATGAGGAAGCCGGCAGAATCACCGCCGAACTAAAGCAACTTGTTTCTGACGCGGAGTTTCCCATGGAGGTCCTGCCTCTGTCGCTGGTCGATACCGATCAGAAAGCCGATGAAGCGGCGGCGACGGACTGCGACGTACTGCTCATATATGCGGCGGGCGGCTGGCAGGTCTACGAGCTTGCCGCGTCCAAGACCCCAAGTGTCATGTTCCTGCGACACAAGTCCGGCTACCACTATCTCTGGTATGAGATCGCCCATTGGCGGCTCCTCCGCAAGAACGGCGATACCTTCGAAGATCCGAATATGGACGTGGACGACATCGTGGTAGACGATTACGGCGAGGTTCTCTGGCGGTTGCGGGCGATGTACGGGCTGAAGAATGCCAGGGGTACGACAATGCTCGCCATCGGAGGATTGAGAGCCTACAGCGACCCCGGCCAAAAACTGGGGGCCACACATGCAAAAGACCTCTGGGGCTACGAGTTCGAGATTGTCTCCGAGGCGGAATTTGCCGAGCGATTGAACAAAGCCCGGGCAGACAAAGACGTGGTGAACCTGGCCAGGCGGAAGGCTGACGAGCTGCTTTCGGCGCCGAATGTCACTCTTGAAACCAGCAGGAAGTTCGTGGTCAATTCATTCCTGGCCCTCGGAGTCTGCAAAGAACTCATGGGCGAATCGGGCGCTACAAATTTCGGTTTCGCCAACTGCATGGGCAGATCGGTAATCGAAATGCTCGATACGCCGCCCTGTCTGGTCTTGAGCCTGGCGAACGACGAAGGACACACCGCCTACTGCCACACGGATCTGACACACACGGTGCCCGGCGTACTGCTGCGCTGGATTGCGAACAGGCCAACGTTCGTATGCAATTCACATCTTCCACACGATGGTATCTTCACAGTCGCCCACTGTGCCGCTCCCAGGAAGATGAACGGCAGAGACTGCGAGCCGACCAGGATTATGACGCACTTCGAATCGGATTATGGAGCCGCGACGAAGGTCGAGTACACAAAGGGACAGATCGTTACCGTTGTCATCCCGAACCTGCACTGCACAAAATGGCAGGGCTTCCGCGGCCGGGTGGTTGACTCTCCCTCTCATCCGGCCTGTAGGTCTCAGATCGACATAGCCATAGACGGCGACTCTCGCAAGTTGCTGACCGACATGCAGGGATTCCACGTACAGGTATGCTACGGCGACTACCTCCGCGAGGTCGGCTACGCGCTGAAGAAGATCGGCAAGATAGAATGGCAGAGTTTCAGTTAGGCAACTCAGGTGACGCCTTAGTTGTTTTGGCCGCCGATTCAGATGTGTGTCAATCGCTTCAAATTCTGGATTCTCTCGGCGATCGCAGGGCGCTTCAGCGATATGATGGTCCATATAAAATAGCTCCAGAAGGTGTTGATACTTAAAGGAGCAGACCTGAAAAGCCGATATTAAACCGAGTCTGCAGTTTCCTTTTGGCCCTTGGTAAAGCACCGAGATGGTCCAGGCAACTGCGAAATGGCGCCTGGCTCGGTTTTCTTATTCAACTTGGCTGAGACTTATGCCGATAGAATAGCAAAGAGATGTAGATTCTTTAGATAAAGAAGGAGATTGAAATGGGGATACAAGATTGGTCTGAGGACATTATTCTCGTGGACTTGCCCCAGGAGCCGGAAATGGGTGATGAGCTCAACACGGTCACTCAAATGGTGCGTGACCGGGGTGATTGTGAAGTGGTGATTGACTTTTCCAATGTCGACATCCTGACTTCTTCCAGCATTTCCAAGCTCCTGAAGCTTCGCAAACTACTGGGCGATTGCGGACATCGGCTCGTTTTCTGCAGCGTTGCGGCGGCGACAAGAGGTATATTTACAGTGACCGGCCTTGACGGGATATTTGAGTTTGCCGACGACAAGTTTGTCGCGCTGGCAAGTTTGCAAATGGTCAGTTGACATGGATGAAGAGACTCTGCAGCAGGTCGAGCAGATCATAGGTTACACATTTTCTGACAAGAGCTTGCTGAGCAAAGCACTAACTCATTCCTCTGCGGTCGACAATCGTCTTTTGAGCAATGAAAGGCTTGAGTTCCTCGGCGATTCTGTTTTGGCTGTGGTAATCTGCCAGGCCCTCTTCGAGAGGTTTTCAAATTACCTTGAGGGCGACTTGACAAAGATTAAGAGCAAGCTCGTTTCCCGCGAAACGTGCGCCCGCGTTTCCGGACGGCTTGGGCTGCAGGAATTTCTGAAAGTCGGCAAGGGCATGGTCTCCAATCGTGCTTTGTCAGGCTCTCTCGCCGCCGGTGTGCTGGAGACAATAATCGCTGCAATACACATCGATGGCGGGCTGGACCCTGCCCGCGATTTCATCTTGAGAGTTTTTGGTCCATTAATCAAACGGGCCGACGCCGAGCAGGTCCAGGGCAACTTCAAGTCCTTGTTGCAGCAATACTCCCAGGAGCAGTTCAGCGCCACCCCGTCCTATGTGCTGCTCGACGAGAAAGGCCCTGACCACAATAAGTGCTTCGAACTGGGCGTGGTCATCAACGATCGCCATTTCCCGAGCGCCTGGGGGACGAACAAGAAAGAAGCCGAGCAAAAAGCCGCTCTCAATGCCCTTGTGGAACTGGATGTGCTCAAAAGAGCTGCCGTGGAGGAAGGTATTTAACCCCTGCAGGTCACTCCGTGATAAACCAGGCCGAAGCACACAGAACCAGCGCTGTGATAATCATAAATATGACAATCGAGCCGAACAGAATCACCGTTTCTTTCAGGAAGTTGAAGGCCGTAATCTTCTGAACCTTTGTTGCCTTATAGACAACCGCAATCGACGCGACCAGCGGCAGCAGCCAGAGCATTGACTGCGGATTGACCCCTATTTTCTCCGGCGTGGCAAAGTCTGCCAGTAGTAGAGCTGTCATTGTCACCATTTCAGTCTCCGACGTTTTGGATTCTGCGCAGATGAGCCAGGTAGACGGCGTTGACGATGCACAGAAGGTTGAGCAAGCCGGCGATGCTGGTGTATATCTGGCCGATTTCATTTGGCCTGCCGTACACGGGATAATCTCCTTGCTTGGTCATATGTCCGAGGGCCGCCACTGCCGGCGTATTCATCACTTGCGCCACATACCAAGGCTTGGCCCCCACGGGATTAATTACCCCGATTGAGCCTATGTACAACCCTGTGCACAGAGTCATGATGATAGTGGCGAATATGACTGCCGCGTGGGCTTTCTTTCCGAGCATGAGATGGCCGCCTCCCGGCACAAGCCAGCCGAGCAGTCCCACGATCAGCAGAAACAGAATGTGGCCTTCTGTCGAACGCTGTGCCATCAGGATGCGGCCTCCGATTCTGCCGGCGTATTGGCGTCTGCAGGTTCTTCGTCGGCCCCGGCCCATTTGAGGTCCAGGCGTTTGATAATATTCTCGGGATTGAAATGGACCGCCGCCAGGCTCTGGGATCGAACAACATCCTCTCTGTATAGCCGCTCGACCTTCACTTTCTCGTAACCTTCTTTCCAAAGCCTTTTGACCGATATGTTTCTGATAGCGTAGTAACTCATCTGAGGTTTGACTTCCAGGACCGTAGGCAGGTCCTTGCCTGTGTCACTGCCGGCCGGCACGAGCGAATAAAGCTGGTCTACGAATTGCCGATTACTTTCACTTTCGTTCAGGAAGAAGGCTCCCGTGGGATTGCCCTGGTTCTGTGTGGCCAACGTCTCCAGTGTCGCCTTTGACATCCTCCGCAGGTCTCTGGAGTTCTGCAGTCTGAAGGCATCCGGCTCATTTGCATCCAGTCCTCGCTCTTGCTTGTGAAGCTTGTTGAAGCTCTCGACTGTGCTTGCCCAGCCGTCCTTGACAGCCTGGGCAATGAACTGATCGGCCTTGGCTTTTGCCAGATCCATCGCGGCGAGCTTCTTCACATCTTCGGCAACTTCTTCCTTCACCGAATAGACGTCCTCCTCCGACTCTTCCTGATTTGGATCGAATCTGAATGAAGCCGTGCTGAAGGTCTGATCAATACTTTCCGGCTCACACGCCTTTCGAGCCTCAGTAATCCGCACGATCGCCACGATCGTTCCGGAGATATCATATTCGCTCATCCAATCTCTGACCGGCCCGATATTCTCGTAAATTCTCGGTTTTCTCACGTCGAATTGTCCGAGTTCGCCAACAGCCAGCTCGTCGACCGCGAATACAACCTGGACCAAAGTCACCGGGTTGCGCCCGTAGCCTCGCACGACCAGGGTTCTGAGCTGCTCGTCCATCTGCATCTGCAGCGGGCTGAGCAATCCCGTCCGGCCCGTATATACCTTAATACCATATTTCTCGCTCAACTTTTGCGCGGTCGCTTCGTAGTCACCGGCGAGTTTCATGAACTGCTCGGTGTCAAGGCCTGCGATCATTGCATCATTCATGTCCGCCAGATTGCTCTCGGTGAGCGCCGTTGCGTCCTGGAGGATCATCTCGGTCTTGGCGTTGATCTTGCTCTTCAAAAGCTGCTCGGAAATGCTGTCTGCAACCTCGCCATAGCTCTTGACTCGTTCGGTCAGCGAGTTCGGATCGTTGGGATCGGATTGAACCTGTTCGGTGAATGATTGTTCCTTGTTTCTGTTGTAGTAATCTCCCATCTCATCCTGTGTAGGCGGCGTCACTATAGTCCGAACATCGTCGAGCTTGACGGCCATGTACTCGAGCTTAACTCTGTCGGGCAGCTTGTATCCGAAGCCATAGGGATTCTCGTCGCTTACCTCGCCGGCAGAAAACTTCTTGTACTTCTCGAAGTGCTCGGCCATCTTCGCTGCGTCCGGCTCGTCCTGGCCCTCGGCAAACACAGTGGAGTCGAATCTTACAAACTCTGCGTTAACCCTCTCCTCTTCGAAACTGGCTGTATGCATGATCTGCTGGGTCGTGACATCCTCGCTAGAGCAGACCATGTGGGCGTACTGCAGCACGGCCAGCAACTTGCCCAGCGTAGCCAGTATCCGGTCCTGTGGGATTCGCCGCTGGCTCATTATCGATCCGATTACTTGAGAATACGTCCCGCCTTCGAACAGTTGCGGTATTATCTGTGCGAGCAGTTTGCTCACGTCGGCCTCCGGCAGGCTGATCCCGGCTAACTGTGCTTCGTGCTGCAGGCAATGCCAGTAGATATCAGGCGGCTGGCGTCTGTATATGTCGTTGATTTGTTTGTCGCTGATGTCGTACTGTTGTTGCCTGATAGTCTGTTTGATACGATTGACCAGCGCCGCAGAAGTCCTTTGTTCAGCAAAAAGCAACTCGCCCAGGATGACCCCCTGCAAGTCCTGCGATCTCAGCAATACATCGGCGCGCAGCATTCTCAAGATTTCCAGCTCCTGGCGCGCTGAAAGCAGGTCTTGCCTCCTTATCTTGGTCTTGTCTCCGAGGTGGGCTATCACGTCACGCAGTCGCCCGCGGTTGCCCTGAAGCAGGCTTGTAAGGGCCGAACCACCTATAAAACCGATCATTATGACGATGACCACGACGGCCATCACTTTCTTGTTATTCCTTCGAAACCACTTAACCAAATTCATACATATTCTCCGGTTCCGACCGGCTCAATCGAGCCCGGCCAAGTTTTAAACCCTCCGAGTATAGGTAAATGCGCAGACTTTGCAAGAAAAATAGCCCGCGACCCCGGCGAATCGGGGCCCGGGCGATTCGGGCGATGGAAATACGTTCAAGAAATCCCCAAACAGGCGTCTCCGGATCGTCCGCCGGCAGGGCCGGTTGTGCGAGAAGAGGATCCAGCAACGTCCTATATTAGCCTGGCTTTGTTGGCCTGGGCAAAGAATTGTCGTCCGATTGGACTATTTCTGGATGATTCATCCGCCAGGCGCCGGCACCGCAGCTACGGCTCCAACCTGCACGGCCGATGGGAGGCAACCGCCGGAGAGGCCGGCATAGGTTCTGCGATTAATCATAAAGTGTCAGTGGCGGGCAACTTATCGTGCTCAGCTCGTGTCTGAAGGCGGGTGAATTTCTTCCAAATGCGGGATAAATTCCTTGCAATGGCAGCACGGAACGAACATAATGACAGGGGGACGTTCAAAATTTTAGGAGATATAGAAATGGTCGATAATCATGGCGGCAACGATTTGCTGGATACCACCGATTGTCTCGAGGCCGTTGGCGTTTTCAAAGGGTGGAAGAACTTCTTGTTCCTGATAGTGTTGTTGTGTCTCGTGCTGCTTCAGTTGAGCTTTCATCTCGCGGACCGAGGTTACATCAAGATTGAAGGCCAGCTCTACGGCAACGAGCCTGCCGTTGGGCCAAACGCGCCCGCAGAGCCTGGTACGTCAACCATTGATTCCGGGCCTGTTGAACCTGCTGAGCCTGTAGAAATCGATGAGCCCGCCGAACCCAGCGAGCCCGAAGAGCCTGGCGAATCCGCCGAGCCCAACGAGCCGGCCGAGCCCAACGAGCTAGGCCGGTCAAGTTCTGCCCTCCAGTGGACCGAGCCAAGAATACGATCAACGGCACCGAAGACACAATATGCCAGTCAGTGGATCCCGAAGGAGTATTTGTCCAAAATAACTTTTAAACAATTGACCTGGGTGATCCGCTTTGTCAACGCGGTGCTTATACTATCGACAACGCTGTACTGCCTGACGTTGCTCTTCAGCCTGAAGGTTTCGATGAACGGCAGGCTGGGCGGCATAAACCATATCACCAGAGCGTTCTTCCTGTCGCTGCTGATGCTCGTACTCTTGCTGCCCTGGCAGAAGGTGTTCGGCAGCGTAATTACCGGAGTGATTTTTACGCCCGAAGAGTTGGTGAAGTGGTATTCGAGCAAAACTGAGGACATCCTGGACATGACGCTCTATTATTTGCGCTTCAGCGGCTACGGCGTATTGATGTTGTTTCTGCTTATCCTTTCGCAGTTGCGAGGCATACGCTGGGCAAAGGCCATCCTTCGCCGGCTCGAGATAATATAGGGCGAGCAGCTCGGGCGGCGGTTTCATCCGCATCGGCACGCGGCATGAGGTGCCGGATGCGTCGACATTCTTGCCCGTGGGCCGGTCGCGATGCAATTACGGATTGACTGGGCGTGGCGAAAAGCTTACAATGAATTTTCAGGTTTGGACGCTACCGGATCTCGAGTCCAGACAAACGATAGGGCGTTTAGCTCAGTTGGCTAGAGCGCACGGATCACACCCGTGAGGTCACAGGTTCGAGTCCTGTATCGCCCA
>LJTR01000089.1 GCA_001303465.1 Phycisphaerae bacterium SG8_4 | reverse complement strand
CACGTCTTTTCGCCTGCCGGCGTCACCCCACGTATGGACCATGTACCCGTGCCGGACCACGCAGCCAAAGCCGCCGGTGTAGTCGCTCAACTCCTTGAGTTTCTTCGCATCCAGACCGACCTGTTCGGGTTGTTTGGTCTCCCAGTCCCCTCCGGGGAACACCTGCGCCGCCTCGTCCGCTTGCAGCTCAACGGCTCCTGCGCAGGCCAAAAGCCCTGCAGCCAAAATCTTAACCAGCTTCATGCTTGGCCCTCTTATTGTCTGTCGTCCAGATTATCTTTGACCAGCGATGCCTCCAGCTTCTCGTGGTCACTGGAGACGTCTATCAGGACATTGTCTGTGAACACTACGCTCGTGCTGGGCCTTCCCTCAACAGTGATCGCCTTGGGTCGGACGCCTGAGAAGAGATTACCCACTACCGTGACGCCTGAGGTACCGTCGAGGACCATACCCGCGGCGGTCAGGTCATTGGCCGATCGCTTCGTCTTGCCTTCGCCGATGTAACTGTTGGAGAAGTTGTTGCCGGTGACGGTGATGCGCCCGCTCTTTGGCCCGATGTTCAGGGCGTCACTGCCCATGATGGTGAAGGCATTGGCGCTGACCGCGCAGCCGTGTGCATCGCGCAGCGCGATCCCGCCGCCTGCGTCGTGGGCAATCACGTTGGCACTAAGCGCGATACCGTAGCAGTCCCTGTCGAGCACGATGGCGATCCCGCTGCACTCTTCTATCATGTTGCCCGAGACTACCGAGCCGTATGTGTTTTCGATAACGACACCGTTGCCGAGGTGATCGTCGAGGCAGTTGCCCGTCATGCAGAGGTTGAAGCCGTCGGTGAACCGCAGGGCGTCATTGTTCTCCTCGAACTGATTGGCCGAGACGACGACATCGTGACAGCCAATAGCATTGAGACCTGTCTTTTTATTATAGGTTATAAGCGAGTTGCATATCCTCGGGTCTTCGTAGCAATAGTACAACAGAATGCCGTCGCCGCCGTGATAGCTGACGGTGACGCCGTCGATGAAAACCTCGTTTATCCGCCGGGCCTCGATGCCGTGTCCGCTTTTGTCGTTGCCCGTGATGCGAAAGTCGGCCAGGCGGATACGCCACAGTTCGGCCTTTCGATCGTCGCCGGCGCTGGGGTGCTGGAGTATCAGCGCGCTGCCGCCCTTGGTGTTGACGTTCTTTATGTGTGTAGCGGCCCCGGCCCCTTGGATAAGAACGTCACCCTTGCCGCCCTTCAAAGGCTCACTAATCTCAAATGTTCCCGGCGGCAGATATACGACTCCGCCGGCATCCGGCAGAGCGTCGATCGCAGCCTGAATACTCGGATATCGGCTGGCTTCAATAGCCGCCCGAGCGCCCGGCAATCGTATGGAGGCCGATTCACCTGCCCGGCACTGGCCCCTGGCAGCGAAGAAAACGCCCACGATCGCCACAAGAACGATTAAACCTCTAATTCCTTGTCTCTGCTGCATTTTGTCTCTCCTGATAAAGATCTCTTTGAAGCTTGAATTTCGCACACCAGTCTAACCTCATCCGGTGAAGCGGTCAAACCTCGTCGCAGGCGATTCAATATAACTTCAACTACTACGGTCCCTCACAAAGCATGATCGATTGCACGGCCTTCCTAACCGGAGTATCCGAAGATCCCTGGAGCGGATATTTCAAATGGCCAAAACGACCATGTGCATAATCGTGTGTCTTTGGTTATAATCGAATCCATGAACGTATTGGAATTTGATAATCCGTAGGAGAGCTGAATCATGAAGACAAACTATTTTCTGACGATCGGTCTGTTGCTTACCCTGGGCTTGGCATTGTTCACAGCTACCGGGTGCAAGAAGAAGGAGGCCCCGAGCGATGCCCCGCCTGCAACTGCCAATACACAAGAGCCAGCCCCGCCAGCAGCTCAAGTAGCCGAAACGCCCAAGGTGACCGTCAACGTCAAGCCCGCCCCGGATGAAGATACTATCGCCGAAGGACATGCATTTCCCAGGCTGGAATTTGCCAGTCTCAGCGGTGATCAGGTCAACCTGGCGAATCTCAAGGGCAAGGTCGTTTTAGTCGACTTCTGGGCGAGCTGGTGCGGTCCCTGCCTGCGGGCAATGCCGGACTTGATCGAGACCTATGGAAAATATCATGATCAGGGGTTCGAAATAATCGGCATCAGTCTCGATAAGGACAAGGCCCGGCTGGAACAGTATATACAGGACAATGGGATAACCTGGCAGCAGTACTATGACGGTCTGGGATGGGACAATAAAATGGCCAAGCGTTTTGGCGTCCGGGGCATCCCCCATATTGTCCTTGTCGACAAGAATGGTGCCGTTCATTTCAATACAGACTATGACAACAATAAATACCCTCTGGCCGGCGTCGAACTGAGAAACGTCGTGGCCCAATTATGTAATGCTCCGGCGAACTGACTCATGCCATAGCTTGCATGCTGAGGACACAAAACAGAAAGCAGAGAATCTTGAACTCGATGATACGACAGCCAACGTCCAGAACATGTTTTCTGTGTGGTCGCCAAAACAGTTCCGGACTGAAGATGGTATGGTATAACAACCCTGAATCAAACCGGGTCGAGGCAGCCGTTACCATAGCCGAAAAGTTCAACGGATATCCGGGGATTGCGCACGGCGGGATTGTCGCGGCGATTCTGGATGAGACCGCCGGCAGAGCCGTTATGCTGGACGGCAATTTTGATAATCTGTTCGTTACTTTGAGACTGAACGTGGCATATAGAAGGCCAACGCCCACCAATACCCCGCTGAAGGCAGTTGGCTGGCTGGATCACAAAGGAAGCAGGGCCATGAAAGTAGCCGCAGAATTGTCATTGCCCGATGGTACAGTCACAACAGAGTGCAAGGCGGTTGTCGTAAGGCCTACCGATGAAATAGCAGCCAGTTGGGAGCCTGAAAAGAAGTTCTGGCGGGTGCAGGAGGAGTAAACTACGACCGCCTGAAGGCGGTAGCTTTGGAGCCGGGCTGCAAGCCCGCTGAAGCCAAGAAAATCCTAAGCACTAAATCCTAAATCCAAGACAATATCGAATGTCTAAAACACAAATTCTTGAAACAGCAACAGCAATGTCCGCGTGTGCAATCGGCCTTGCGTCTGCGGTGTGCCCGTGAGGACGTGCCGGACTGTCTTGGATTTCCGTCATTAGGATTTTGAATTTGTTTAGGATTTAGATATTCGAGTTTAGGATTTACGGCACTGAAGTCTTCGCCTAAAGGCGATGGAGGTGGTCACATGGATAAGTATGTAGAGGTCTATTCAGCAAGCGACATTACGTTTGCCTATCTGATGAAGGCAAATCTCGAGAACGCCGGAATACCCGTTCAGATTGACAACGAGAACCTGCAGGGGGCCTATTGTCTTGATGGCATGGTCCCGCGCGTGCTCGTTCCCGAGAGCTGCCTCGACCAAGCCAGACAGATCATCGAAGAAATTCAACAGTCATCAGAGGGCGACGTGGGCAGCGAGCTTTCTGAATAGTCAAAGGACAAGGCTCATGCAGTCAAAGAACAACATAGCTTTGCTATTGATGATATTGGTGTGTGTCGATCAAACCTTTGCGAAAGACTCGAATCTGGGAGGATTTGATGCCCACAATGATGTCGGTCGCGTGCAAAGGCCCGGTTCGGTTCGATATGACACTGAGAGCGAGCAATACCTGATTGAAGGCTCCGGGACAAACATGTGGTTTGGCCAGGATGAATTTCACTTCTTATGGAAGCGGTTGAAGGGAGATTTCATTCTAAGGGCAAGAGTAAAATTTGTCGGCCAAGGCGTTGAGCCTCATCGAAAAACGGGTTGGATGATAAGAGAAACCCTTGATCACAACTCTGCCCACGTCAATGCATGTGTTCATGGAGACGGCCTGACATCTCTTCAATTCCGCCGCACGAAAGATGGCCCAACAGAAGAAGTCAAATCCACGGCTACGGCGCCGGATGTGATTCAACTCGAACGCCGTGGCGGCACCTGCATTATGTCGACGGCAACCTTCGGCGAGACATTTGCGCCCGTGCAAATGTCCGATCTCCAGCTCAAGGATGAGGTATACGTCGGGTTGTACGTTTGTTCACACAATCCAGAAGTGTCAGAAACGGTCTCCTTCATTAATGTCAGAATCACTGTTCCTGCCACTGATGACTTTCGGCCCTATCGGGACTATATTGGAAGCCGATTGGAGATCATGGATATCGAAGACGGTCATCGCAAGGTTGTCTATGACAGTTCCAGGTCCATCCAGGCACCTAATTGGACATTGGATGGCAAATCACTGATCTACAACAGCGAAGGACTGCTTTACAGGTTCGATCTTGCCGCGAAAACACCGACAGTCGTATATACCGACTTTGCCAACCGCAATAACAATGACCATGTTCTCTCATTTGACGGCAGATATCTGGGGATCTGTCATCACAGCAGCGAGGACGACGACAATTCCATTATCTACACACTTCCCGTCGGCGGAGGAAGGCCACAACGAGTCACCAAGCTCGGCCCATCCTATTTGCACGGTTGGTCTCCGGACGGCAAAGAACTGATATATACCGGACTACGCAGCGGTCAGTATGACATCTACAGAATATCCCGTTTCGACAGGAAAGAAATTCAACTCACTGATACCAAGGCGTTGGATGATGGTCCGGAATACACGCCAGACGGAAAGTTCATCTATTTCAACTCAAACCGTACCGGGACAATGCAGATCTGGCGAATGAACTCGGACGGAACCAAGCCTCAGCAGATCACTTTTGACCAGTACAATGACTGGTTCCCGCATATCTCGCCGGATGGCCGGTGGATTGTGTTCCTGTCCTTTGCGAAAGAAATCGATTCCGCCGATCATCCGTTTTATAAACAGGTCTATCTTCGGTTGATGCCAACTGCCGGCGGCAGGCCCAAGGTGATTGGCTACGTGTACGGAGGGCAGGGAACGATAAATGTGCCAAGTTGGTGTCCGGACAGTAAAAGAATCGCTTTTGTCAGCAACACAGGATTCGACTGAACCGCTCAGAAGACCTTTCTGCGTTTGCTCCAGTCCATTTCAAAGAAGGCGGCTATATGTACGGTCATAGCGCGTGTTCGATTGGCAAGACTCTCCGGACTTAGGCGTCCAAGTGTTCTTATCAAACCGCCACGGACCTTCATGGCGTGAACAGTGTAATAAAAATATCCCTTTCTGTCCTTGTCATAGATGTAGAATGAGATCAGTTGATATTGACCTTTATCGTTTACGGGAATTCTAAACATTGACAGTGGTTTGATATTTGTCTGCCTCATGACAAAGTGATCGTTCTTGGGAAAGATTTCACTGGAAAATACGATCTTGCCAAATCGATTGTCTTTAAGGTAAACATAATCTCTGTGATAGTCTTTTATCTGTGTATGCACGGTGTCTTCTTCTTTTTGTTTTAGATCGGTTGAATCGACACGATAACTCTCCAGCACCAGCTTTTGCACCTTTCGGTCGGTTCGAGAATAATAGAGGGTTCCCGCCAGGGTTGAATATCTTTGCAGATAATTATAGAAAGCTAATTTTGACTCTGTTTTCAAGTCATACGGGAAGAATGCTTTTTCAACAGTGACCATTTCATAGCCTGAGAGCTCTTTGGCTATATATTCTGTCACCGGCAGTTTTACGATTCTATTTGAACCATCCGCGTTTTTTATCTTGTTGCCAAAACGGGAAAAGGTATAAATATCGCCTTGCAGAACCTTATTTACCTCATCCGGTTCAAAGAACATCTCAATAGACAACGAATGAGAAGGCATCGCCGAAACGTTCAAGAACAAGACAAGTGCTGCTTTTATCATAATTGAGCTCTCTGACAGAGACGATACCGAACTCGATCGGGCAGAGCCCGGCCCTGCCGGAGATTCAGGATCAGCCCTTTGAATTATAGTTTAATGCTTTCAGAGCAGCTTTACCACTGCTATATTACTCATATGGTAGGAGCTATGGGCATAAAAACAACTCAAGCGGATTCGAACCGAGACAAAAGTTGAGCCCAAGCCCGCTGATTGCCGGACATTATGAAAGGAGTCATGGTCCTGTTCGTGGAAGAGTAGGTCATGCAAGTGTTCGGATTCTTGTCTTTCTTCTGATGATCTCCCCTGCGCCGGCAGTCTGCCAATGCCGGCAAGGGTATGCCTAGAGACAGCGCAACGGTGAACACCGCAAAAGGCACTTGCGCCATTTCCACGCTACCGTGGATGTGATTGGTTCGATGTCGTCTCATGGTATGGACCTTTTCAAGCTCGACGAGATGATCGAATGGCTGACGAGGTATTCTAGTCTCAACGAAAGGCCATCAGGGCGTCGTCAGTGCGCAGGTAGAGGCTATCCCGATCCAGCGCGGGCGTAGCAGCGATGGACGCATCGAGATCGGCTTGATGCGTCACCGTAAACTCATCGCCGCATTTGACAACCGTGAGCACGCCCCGGTTGGAAAACAGGTATACATGGTCGTTGGCAACGATCGGTGAGGCGCTGTACTGGCCTGAGGCTCCTAGGCGCTGCCGATATATCACTTGCCCGCTGTCGGCGTGCACGCAGCTCAGGATACCGCCTGACCGGACCAGATAGAGTCGGCCCGCGTAAAAGACGGGGGACGGAATCTCCGGTATGCCCCGGCGGAGATTCCAGGTCACATGGGTTTCGGTGATGTCACCACGCCCGCCGGGCCGAATCGCGGCCAGGTTGGGCTGACCGCGACCGACTTTCATGTCGGCGACAAACTCCTGCTTGGTCCAGAAGCCGTCTTTGTTGCGGTCGCGCCTGTTGAAGATATCATTCTGGCGTTTCCTTCGCTTGTCTGGATCGGCCGGCAGCGGCATCCCGAATCCCGGATGCCCCGGAAGAAGTTCTGGGCGGAAAGGCGAGGTGAAGTCTTTCGTGATTTCATCACGCCCGATTAGGCCATCTCCGTTGCGATCGAAGGCAAGCATGGCGGTCCAGAAAGGTTCCGGGTCCAATTCGACGTCACCACGACCACCCTGCATCGACACAGAAACATAGAGCTGCCCGTTGCCCGCGACCGGCACGGCGATGGGTTCGCGTGAAAAACCGCTCACATGCCACAGTTCTGCGCCGGCGGCTGGCTCATAGCCATATACCCGCCCGTTGCCAGGCACCACCAGATCGGTTCGGCTCTCGTGTTTCCAGATCATCGGACTGGACCAGGCTCCTCGATTGTAAGGCCGGGGTGTCTCCCAAACCACCTCACCGGTCGCTTTGTCCAGGGCGATGACCCTGGACCGACTCAAACGGCTGTCCTCCATGTTTGCGTCGTCGTCCAAGATCAGGATGAGCAGTTGCCCGTGCAAGATCGGCGAGGTCGCCACCCCGTACATGCTCTCGGGAGTGGGAATCGGTTTGGCCCACTGTTCAAGGCCTTCATGGTCGTAGCACAGCAACCCGTACGATCCGAAATAGACGCAAACGTGGTCTTCGTCCGCGCAGGGCGTCGACGCCGCGACACTGTTTGCGCGGTGAACTCGTTCCAGCGGCACCTCCGGGGCCAGCCGTTTCCATAAGACCTTGCCCGACTTCGCGTCGAGGGCCAGCGTGGTTAATCGGCCACCTTCGACACCGGTCAGAAAGACACGGTCCGTCCAAAGAACCGGCGAGGATTTACCCTGAGGCACGGGCGTTTTCCATTCGGCCTGATCCGCGACAATCTTCAGCGGCGGTTTGAATTCGGCTGCGATGCCCGCGCCGTTCGGTCCGCGGAACTGGTTCCAGTGCGCGGATTCGATTTGCGCCGATACCGGACAGGCTCCCAAAAAAAGGAGGGCACTAATTACCGATTGAAATGCCATCTTATACTGCTCTACACTAACCAGGTCTTTCATACATGGCCTGAAACTTCTTTGTCCGCAGTTGTCGTCTATTTCAGGGACATCATACCTATCTGCGCTTCTTCCTGGGCATCATCGGAGTCGTTGCGGATCAGGGCCTGCCCTTCTCCAATCGGTCCGCGTCAAGCCGATCCTTGTCTCGACCCGTTGCCCGCTTGTTTCGGATGAACAAGACTTGTAACATGTCTTTGTAGTCGCTGTTGAGCACAGTCTTGCCCTCCCAAAGACCACAGTTCGGCGGTCAGCTCCCAGATCATGTCCAAGTGCTCGGCTGGGGACGCATCCACAAAATCATCGTCCTCGTCACTCACCTTCTTCAGCCTGGTCCGGTTCTTCTGAAGTCTAATCATTCTTGTATTATACCATTAGCAGCCAGCCTATGCTAATCAAACCATTCGTCTTCCGGGTCGAAGGCGGGGATCGAGACGTTGACGATTTTCATCCTTCCAACGGCTCGATGGCGGCAGCCGGGCTTGATGAAGATTGCGGTAAAGGGCTTGATCGGCACCCTCCGGCCGTCGAGCTCCATTTGGCCGTCGCCTTCGAGGATGAAATATATCTCGGTCAGCTTCTTGTGATAATGAACCCGGGCGTCCTGCTGGACGTCGACCACGTGCATCGTGGCCTTGGGATTCTCCGGATCGACGAACGCCCTGCGCGAGAAGCCGCACGGACACTTGACGGCGTCTATCTCGTCAAATCGTGCGATCATGTAGTTTTCCATACTCTGGCCCTTGAAGAAGAGTCCCGGATCGCCGGTTTTCAAAAACAGTTGAAACCACGACCGGCGTCGTGTATATTCTCCGCGAACGGCGCGATTTAATCAACCTGTAAAGAAGGAAGGATGCACCTAATGAGCAATCTATTCGATGTCAGAGACAAATCAATCGTGATAACCGGAGGCGGCGGCGTACTCTGCAGCGCGATGGCTGCAGCGCTGGCCAAGGTGGGGGCGAGAATCGCAGTTCTGGATCTGCTGGAAGAGGCCGCTGCCAAGGTTGCCGACGAAATTAAATCCGACGGAGGCCGGGCCATTGCGGTAAAGTGCGACGTGCTGGACAAGGCGAGCCTGGAATCGGCGAAAGGGAAAGTCATCGCCGAGTTCGGCCGGATCGACGTGCTTATCAACGGAGCCGGCGGTAACAAGAAGGAAGCGACGACTGCGCCCGAAATGCCGTTTTTCGATCTGCCGAAGGACGCTGTCCGGTTTGTCTTCGATCTGAATTTCCTGGGGACACTGCTGCCCTGTCAGGTCTTCGGCAAGGAGATGGCCGAAAGCGGCGCCGGCATCATTCTGAACGTCTCCAGCATGTGCGCCTTCTCGCCCTTGACCAAAGTCGCTGCATACTCGGCGGCCAAGGCGGCGGTCAGCAATTTCACCCAGTGGCTTGCGGTGCATATCTGCCAGAACTATTCCAAGGACGTCCGGGTCAATGCGATCGCACCGGGATTCTTTCTCACCGAACAGAATCGCTTCCTGTTGACAGACGAAAAGACAGGCGATCTGACGGCCAGGGGCAAAACGATTATCGACCACACGCCGATGGGAAGATTCGGCCAGGCTGAAGAGTTGATCGGAACGGTGATGTGGCTGCTGAGCGATGCGGCGAAATTCGTCACCGGAATCGTCGTCCCCATCGACGGCGGCTTCTCTGCGTTCAGCGGAGTATAGACTGTCCCTGCTTCTGCAGGGATGACGATAATAATGATTATTCCTTGGGATACTGAAGTGGCTGCTGTTGATCCGGCGCAATTGTTGAAGGATTTCGAACCTAGGCATGAGTTCTTCGTCGGCATCGACTCGGACGGCTGCGCCTTCGATACTATGGGGATCAAGCAGCGCGAATGTTTCTGTCCGTGGACAATCGCCTACTTCGGCCTCCAATCCGTGGCTCAGGCGGCCCGCGAGTGCAAGGAATTTGCAGATCTGTTCTCCAAAACCCGCGGCGGCAACCGGCACAAGACGACGAAGCGCATAATCGCAGAACTGCTGCCATCTCATCCGATGACCAATGGCTGTACCGTTCCGCAGTACCCGCACTACTTCGCATGGGTTGACGACCCCAACAGCGTGCTGAGTAATGAAGGCCTGGAGAAGGCCATCGAACAGACTCAAGACCCCCAGGCCAAAAAGGAGCTGGAGCTTGCTCTGGCCTGGAGCGAGCGTGTCAACTGGGCCATAGAAGAGATAGTCAAGGCAATGCCGCCATTTCCGTATGTTCGCGAGAGCCTGGCAAAGATCCGGCCTTTGGCCGATATCATCGTGGTATCGGGTACGCCCGTCGAAGCGCTCAGGAGAGAATGGCAAGAGCACGATATCGCCGGATACGCAGCCGTCATCGCCGGCCAGGAAATGGGCAACAAGACCCAGCACCTCGACTACGCGACCACGGGCAAGTACCGGCAAGATAATGTCCTGATGATCGGCGACGCACCGGGTGACATGGAGGCGGCCAAGAAGAACGACACTCTGTTCTATCCGATCAATCCGGGCGATGAAGTTAAGTCCTGGAAGCGGTTTGCCGACGAGGCGTTCGACAAGTTCATCGAAGGCCGGTACGCCGGCGAATACGAAGAAAGAGTAATCGCCGAATTCGATGCATACCTGCCGGAACTGCCGCCGTGGGAAAAGTGAAAATACATTCGCGCAACGAAGATAAGGAATTGAGCCGGTGAAAGCGCTCGTTTTGAAATCCGCCGAGCAACTCGAAGTGATGGACGTACCGACCCCGCAGCTTTCCGCCGGTCAGGTGCTGATCAAGGTCTCCAGGTGCGGCATCTGCGGCAGCGACGTGCGTTACTTTCACGGCGAGAACCCCTGGGCTAAACAGACTCTCGGCCGGCACGTAGATAATCCGCCCAACATCATCCTCGGCCACGAGCTGACCGGCGTCGTCCACGAGGTCTTCGATGAATCCGATTCTCATCTGCTCGGCAAGCGCGTGGGCGTAAACACCTGGATCACGTGCGGCCGATGCGACTTTTGCCGCAGCGGACAGGAGAATCTGTGCGATAAGACCAAACACCTCGGCCACGGACAGGGCTGGGGAAAGATGGACTTCTATCCCGGCGGCATGGCGAAGTTCTGCCCGGCGTTCGCTTCACAGGTCTATGAGCTGGGCGAGAATGTGACAGACGAGCAGGCGACATTTTTCGATCCGCTGATCGCCGCGAT
>LJTR01000088.1 GCA_001303465.1 Phycisphaerae bacterium SG8_4 | reverse complement strand
GAGGTGTAACGTGTTTTGCTTGCGAAGAGTCTGGAAAGAAGATTTCGAACCTGCAGCAGTAGCTAAAGAGAGGTCTTGATGTTAGAAAGCCGGCCTGCGGTACTATTGGAAAACCACAATCAATCAGGGTCCGCGCCGGACTGCGGCATGGAGACCTTCAGCCTCGAAGTGGACATTCTTGGAAAACCGGTGCATGCTTGCATCAACGTTACCCCTGGACAGGCGAGGCTCTCGGATATTGTTCCGCTGGCACGAGCGCTTTCGGCCAAATTGGCGATGGCGACGCTTGAGAGACTGCGCGAGGACGGAAACTCCGTTCCATGCTGCAAGGGCTGCCTGGCGTGCTGCAGCTATCTTGTTCCCGTGTCGGTTCCCGAGGCCTTTCGTCTGGCTGAAGAGTTATCGGCCATGCCCTCAAAGGAAGGAAGAAATCTGCTCCAATCGTCTCTGGAGGCGGCCAGCAGAATTCTGGCCCAAATGCCCAGAGACTTCGACAAGGATCGGCTGGTGCCAACAGGCGGTGGAAACGGCTCAAATCGGCTTGGCACCTGGTATGCGGGACTCAGACTCCGCTGTCCGTTCTTGTCAGACAACCTGTGTGTTACGTACGATCAGAGACCCATCGCCTGCCGTGAACATGCGGTAACAGGCTCGGCAAGATCATGTGACGTCGAAGGAACAGATGAGCCGGACGTGGTCAAAATGCCTGTCAGTGCTCTCGAGTGCCTTGGACGGTTGGCCGCTGAGCTGGAGCAGTCGGATGTCGAGGCGATAATGCTGCCGTTGGCACTGCCCTGGGCTGAGGAAAACGCCGAGCGTTCCAACCGAACCTGGTCTGCGGTGACCATGGTGGAAAAATTCACTGAGATGCTGCAGGAAACAGACAAGGTTCAAATCCGACCGGCCAACAAGTAATAACTCCGGTTGCCTTTGCGCAACCGTGCACCACATCAACCGTAGGTTTTGCCGGCCTCATCCACGTAAATAGCACCCTTGGCCTGCTCGATAACTTCGGCTGCTTTTGGCATTTCGTCCGGCTTCGGGACCTTGAACAGCCTGCCACACCTTCGGCATCTTATCCTTCGGTCGGCCGCGCTGCTATCGAGCGTCCAAACATTGCAGCACTGCGGACATCTTGCTATGATCTGCATTGTTGTATTCCTGCCTGAACTGCAGCTGTGCACCCCATCGCGGCATTAAACGGTCACCAATCATTGTTCTTTGTGTTGTCCCATAATGTTGCCCCAGAGAAGGTGGTGTCACTGATAACACCGAAAAGCAGGCGGACATGTCAAGATTCCTCTTGATCTGACGGTGCAGACTTGCTATAATAGCTATCACTGGGGTGAGGGAATGAGAAAAAGAATTTCATGCAAAATCATCAGATCCGTTCCTCTTGGCGAGAGGGCTGACAAGCTGCAAAACGCTGGCAAGCCAAAGGCGCACCATGCAAATGCCCGCGGGGTAGCCTCCCTTACCTACAACGGCCGTCTCGTCGTCACGAGAACGAGTATGGATTATGATTCTGCGGCACGGACTTTTGATTTCAACGCCTGAGTCCAAACCATGTTCTCCGAATGATCTCTGAGGCAATTGCCGGCCCCGAAGCTTTACGCCAAGCAGTATCTTCGAGACCCTTAAATGCCATACTTTACGATGTTTTCTGCAGCCTCACGAATACTCTCAGGACTCTCAAGCTGACCCGACAGCAGCAGTTCTCGTGCCCGCTCGAGACGTTGAGCGTCGCCTTTTGGCTCCTGCACAGCCTCGTCGATCAGGGCAGCATAATTGACTTGTATGGACACATCAGCATGGTTATTTGGAATAGCCTTTGGAGGCTTCGACTGCCCGGATGACAAACTTGACTCAATCATGGGCTGATTTGTATCTAACTTATCTATCATTCGCTATCCTGTAACGTCCTGCGGCACCCCGAGTCTATAAATATTCTCGCACATTCTTGGCGAAACTTCAATATTTTCTGCCGACTTTCCATTTTTTCTAAAGTTCAGCACACTTGATGGACGACACATTCTTCTTCAACGATCCTATGCCAAAAAGCGGACCTTCAATTACGTTCTCCTGAGCAGTGAACCGCCGCTATAACGTTGCCGCCACCTCATAGCTGACAAACCTGATGAACTCCAGTGGACTGACCGTGGCCAGTTGTTCCTGCAGAGGTGCGACTCCTGAACCCTTTGGCGCCATGAAATGGCTCTTTGCCCGTTGTTCGGTTGCCTTGTCCGCGCCATCCCAAACCTGCTCGAGCGCCCATAGTAGCTGCCCGTCTCGCACGTCCAAAAGTTTCAGGCGCAGACCGACAGTCATATGAGGATAAGGTCTGAACTCGGTAATGGTCCCCAGCAATATCGCATCACACTTTATTGTCTCATGAATCGCCAATATCTGATCCAGGCCATATGCTGTGTCCACCTCCAGCTGCAAGCTTCGCCAGGAAGGATCATCCCGGCCAACTACTGTCAGGCCAAAAACCTGCCTCTTTTGCAGTGCCCTGAAGAGCGAACCGGTCACGTCGGCGGACATCTGCGGGTAACTCGAATCGTTCTCCAGCTCAACAATGGCTACCCGCCCTACTGTTGTCAATCTCTTGTTCGGATTCAGGTAATAGTAGTCTGCTGGCGGCTTCGCGACCCGGGGGCTCTGGCAACCGGTTATAAGAAACGCCAGCAGATACGGCAATACTTTCGTCGGACTTTTCATTCAGTTCACCTAAATGTGCATCCTTGATGCTCTCAATCCCGATAATACCTGTTTGACGACGAGGCAGCCGAGCCCACGGCCCCAGTGCTGTCGCTGCTGGCCAGTTCACCATCAACCTGTCCGCCGAGGACTTTGAGTATCCTGAACAGTGTTTCAAGTTGTGCTGTTTCGGCGGCACGCATCTCGTCGCGAAAACCAAGGATGTCGGTCTTCCAATTGTTCAATTCGATGCGCATCTCGATCAACAGGTCATTGGCCTCGGATAGTTCCTTTCTCGTCTGCTGCAACTGGCCATCGAGAACTGCAGCCTGCGCTTCCAGTTGCTTGTTTCTGGCGACAATACCCTCATTGGCCTGCCTCAACATAGCAGCCTCTTCGGAGAGCGTGGCGTATTTTTCCGAAAGTTCTATTGCCGACTCGACAGCCGTGGGGTTCTGTGGAGTCGATTCCCGGAATCTCTTGGCCACCGAATCATTCTGCGGGATCTCAAGGCGATCATGCGCGGCAGTGGTCTGCACGGGCGTTTGCTCAGATGAACAGCCCAATAGTAGGACTATCGGCGTCAACATGATCAGCAAGGATAGTGTTTTCTTAATGCTCTGCATTGTACTTACCTCCATTTATCTGTTTTGGCCCGGCGCCGTGATAGCACCGTTTTGGTTTCAGGAGTTCTCCGGCATCTGCGCTACGGCATAGTCACATCTCAAATTCACTTTTTCACCGCAAGAACAGACCACTTCTATAACGGCGTGATCTGCCTGGTTTTCAATGATCTGTGCTTGTGGTGCAGCCGCAGCGTCATTGGTCTGTGCCGGCTCATTTCTTTCAAACTCCTCCTGCACCAATTCCAAATGGTATCGGCCCTCAAGTTCGAAAGCGTCGCTTTTTAGAATTTGCCCTGAAGTTTCTGTCATCTGTTATCCAGTTCCATTAGTGATTTTAGTCAAGCACAGTAGTCAATTCGACCGCCGTCCTTTTGGCCTTTGTCTTTAGCCTGCTCTTGAGCAGTCACTTCTGCCTCTTCGGCGAACTCGTCTTGCTCACTGTCTTTCTCGTGTGATTGCCGGCGGTTATTTCTTTCCTCGCGTCGTTTTGCAGGAGCTAGCCCCGCAATATTCTGGAGGCTCTGCACCGGCTTTATCAGGTTGCTATCATAATCTGCCATCTTTCCACTGCCTCAATTTTGTTGACAAGCTAAATAGAGCACTTGCATGCAGTTGACTGACACGCGACTCGGTAATTTCCATAATTTCAGCAATCTGCTTCATCGTTAATTGTTGCTGGTAGTACAGCAGAACGACCTGCCGTTGCTTCTCTAGCAACTGCTCTATCGCCTCGGCCAACTTCTCCACAAGTTCGGCTTTTTCGATATGCTCATTAGGCGAGTTGCTGTGCGGCGCCGCCAGCAAACGGCCCAGGGCAGGCGATTCTTCGCTTGAGTCATCGAGTGACATGAAATGCTGCGCCCGGGCGTTCTCGAATGTTTCATAGAGTTCTTCGACAGTTATGCCGAGTCTTTCAGCTAATTCGCTGTCGGACGGTGCGGTACCCGTCTCTTCGGTAATCTTGCGGGTGAGCTGCTGGGCCTGGCGAATGCGCTTGTTCAGATTTGTAGGTACAAAAGACCAGCATCGCAGCTCGTCGAGGATTGCGCCCCTGATCCTGATATAGGCGTACGTCTTGAACTCCGCCTTGTGAGCCGGGTCGAAGTCACGTGCAGCCCTTACCAGACCCACCGCTCCGGCCGAGACCATGTCCTCAAACGACAACGGAGGTTTCAAATAGGTCACCACCTGTCTGGCTATTTTGTGAACCATCGGCAGAAACTCGGCAATTTGGCCGTCTGCGATCCCGCTTTGGAGAGATTGTCTTTGGCCTGAGTATGCGCGTAAAGCAACATTGTTGAGGTGTTTTCGGCTCCTTTCGGCCAGCCGTTCCTCATGAATGTTTTCAGTCTGTGTCGCCAAAGTTTTTGTCTCCCAAGACTGCTTGCCGCTTGTCCGCAAGATCAGGTCCGTCTTGTCGATCCACCTGGTCGGCAGCAATCGCATTGAGCAGAATCATGTTTATCGCTCTCACTGCCCAGCTTGCCCCCACGTATACGAGCACCGCCCCTATCAGTGCCCTCTTACAACAGACAAACGGTGCAAGGTCACTGACCCACCCGATAAAGCTCATCACAAAAAAGCATATCACCGCAGTGCTCACTGCAATTGAACGAACATCTAACAGCACAATCACCTCGTTTCGCTTATTGTGTAAATCATATTGTTTTCATCTGCACGCAACAGATTACGTCGCGGCCACCGCAAGCTCCCGCTCATTTGGCTCTGTCGATCCAGCCTGGTGGATCGAGACGGTTT
Source organism: Phycisphaerae bacterium SG8_4 (assembly GCA_001303465.1). GTDB lineage: Bacteria > Planctomycetota > Phycisphaerae > Sedimentisphaerales > Anaerobacaceae > SG8-4. The sequence continues at coordinate 6,023 of LJTR01000088.1, read as the reverse complement.
CTATCGGTTCGACCTCAGTTCCGAGCACAATCTCGTCGTAGGCTACGACCGGCATCAGCGCGACCGTGCGTGAGAGCATCTCCGCCAGTGACGAGCGCAGCCTGGAATCGCACAACAGGATTACCTTATCATGACCTTTGTCCATCGCCGCCTTCCAGGCCTGTGCTGTCGCCCTGCTTATCTCCATGGCCATCTCGGTAGGCAGTGCAAGACTTATTCCGTCGTTTTCCTGCTGCAGTGTCGCGGCCATCTGATGCTCTAGCGCCGGCTCCAGCGTTATCGCCAGTATCTTGCCGTCATCGTTCTTGTAGAGTTCAGTAATGGTTCTGCTCAAACGTTTGCGAACCATCTCGGTCAGAACGGCCACATTCTTGGTCTTCGAAGCGTGCTCAGCCAGCGATTCCAGGATGGTGGTCAGCTCGCGGATGGGTATGCCGTCCCTTACGATGTTCTTGAGCAGACGCTGAAGCAATCCGATAGACACCTCTCGGTCTGGTCCGAGAACTTCGCCGACCAATGATGGCTGACTCTTGCGGAGTCTCTCAATGAGAAGCTGAACGTCCTCACGAGTCAACATTTCGGCTGCGTGTTTTTTAAGCGTTTCGGACAGGTGCGTAATAAATACAGATTCAGGATCGATGACCGTATATCCATTGAGTTCGGCGCTCTCCCTGTTGGCCGGCGTGATCCACAAAGCCGGCAGCCCGTAGACCGGCTCGGTTGTTTCTATGCCGTCAACCTTGGCCTGGACCGAGCCCGGGTCCATAGCCAGGAACATCTCCGGCTCCAGTCGGCCCTTTGCCACCGGCAACTCTGCGATTCGAATCTCATAACCGGTCGGTTCGAGGTTAATATTGTCCCTGAGCCTGACGAGCGGAAGAACTATGCCGAGCTGCTGAGCGAACTTTCTCCGCAAAGCCCCGATGCGGTCAAAGACGGTGCTGTCCTTGCGAGGATCTACCATGCTTATCAGACGCACGCCCACGTGAACGGAGACCCTGTCGACGTCCAGCAGCTCTTCAACCGGCTGTTTCTCACTCCTGGCCGGCGGGGTCTCGCCGGCCTTGGGCTTGTGCTCGGTCTCTGTTCGAGCCACCGTCCGTCCTAGCACGGCGGCGCCGGCACCCAACAGCAGGAAAGGCAGCTTAGGCAGGCCGGGAACGAACGCCATCGATACGATTATGAAAGCGGCAATAGTCAACGGTTGACTGGTTCTGAGAAACTGCCTGGATAGATCCTGGCCGACACTGTGGCGTGACGATATCTTGGTGACCAGAAATCCGGAGCTTATGGCGATGATAACCGATGGGATCTGGCTGACAAGCCCATCCCCGATCGAGAGGATCGAATAGGTCTTCATGGCGCCGGAAATTGGAAGCCCCCGCGAATAGCCCATGGCTATGCCGCCGATGATGTTGACAGCGGTGATTATCAGCCCCGCTTTGGCATCACCGCGAATGAATTTGCTGGCACCATCCATCGCGCCGTAGAATTCGCTTTCCTTTACGATCTTCGCCCGACGTTCGTTGGCCTGCGTTTCCGTGATCGTCCCTGCGTTAAGGTCTGCGTCGATTGCCATCTGCTTGCCGGGCATGGCGTCAAGGGTAAAACGCGCGGCAACCTCACTTATTCTCTCGGCGCCTTTTGTAATTACGATGAATTGGATAACAACCAGGATCAGGAAGATCACAACTCCGACGACGAAGCTGCCGCCGGCAACGAAATCACCGAAGGTATGAATGACCTTGCCGGCGTCGCCCTGCAGCAGTATCAATCTCGTCGAAGCCACATTGAGGGACAGGCGAAACAGCGTCACGAATAGAAGCAACGACGGGAACGTGGACAATTCCAGCGCTTCTCTCGAGGATAGAGTGACTATCAGCACGGCCACGGCCAACGATATGCTGCAGGCCAGAAGTACATCCAACACCGGCGTTGGCAGACGGATCAAAAGCGTGGCAAGTACCGTGACCATCCCAACAACCAGGATGATATTGCTACGCGAGGTCACAGAACCGCCGCGCCGGTTCAGGCCGGCTGATCCCTGCAAATTCGATTGTGCCAATGCGGCCATCGCGATTCCTTCTCAAACCTACACCGCAACCATCTTGGATGCCTAATCACCGAGGCCAAGAATCTGCTCTATTTTGATAGCAAATCGGCCGTCGACCACAACAATATTGCCCGTGGCAAACTTAGTGTCTTTTAGATACAACTCGGCAGGCTCATCGATGGGCTTGTCGAGCGCAATTACCGAACCTGGCCCCAATTGCAGGAGACGCTGAACCGGCATTTCGGTCCGGCCCACAGTGACCGTGACAGGGACGTTCATGTCCAGCAGAATGTCGATACTCCCGCCGGCGCCCGTCGGCTCGGATTCGACGGCCTCGGACAATTCGACAGATTGAGCCTGCTTCTTCTCACCGGCTTGGGGTGCCTCTTTCTGCTTGTCCGGTTTCTCTTCCACCGCTTGAGCTTCTTTCGCCATATTGTTAGTTCCTTTGTGGTTATTGGGTTCGGTGAGAACGAACTGATTGGCCCAGGCTTCTATCTCCAATTGCCGTTGCTGAAATCGTGACGGCGTACCTGCCTGCAGATTTTGCCGGCCAGCCGCTATACAGGGCTCGCTCTCCCACAATCAACTCGATCGGCTCATCCACCGCCTTATCCAGCATCAACATGTCATTGACCTGCAAGTTCATTATCTGGCCGAAAGTCAACGTTGTAGAGGCCAATTGGGCGGTAATCGAGACCGTCATTCGCTTCAGATGATCAAGAATAGCTTTGGAAACTTCACTTTCAGAATACTCTTCGTCCGCTCTTGTGGTTTTTTGCGCCACGGTGTCCAGCTCTCGGCACGGAATCACTAGGTAGGCAGCCAAGCTGTCCTGCGAATCGGCTTTCTTTAGTTCAAGGGACATCTTGCAGAGTTCTTCTATGCCGCGGAATGCGAGAGGCAACCATCCCCTTACGACACTTCCGGTCAAACAAAAATCGCAGACTGCACCTGAATTGGAGAATGCCTCCACCAGAGGCGAGCTTAGATCCAACAAGAGCGACTCTTCCAATGCCGATAGAACCCCTGGTGAATCATTGTTGGACTCCGAGTCACCGAGCACTTCTCGTGCCCAGGCGATTGCAGTCTGCTCAGGCATGCCAACAAATCCACACGGATGCTCCGGGTCTGTCCCGAAGGGGACAAAATAGTCACTGTTCTGAGCACTCGAAATCGTGACAGACAATTTGGATGCAAAGTGTTGGCTGATCGAGGTAATTGTCACTTCGAACCGGCTGTGACAGAAATCAGAGAGTCTTCTCGCCATTGCCCGTGTGGCTACCTCGGCATATTCCTCGAGTTTCGAGATTTCATGAGCGCTGAAGTAATGAGGATCGTACCAGTCGTATTCTGTGGTCTCAACTTGCGCAGTTTTTTCTGTCGGCCGCGAACCTACTGCGGCCAGAAGCTGCTGCATCCCTTTCCTCGTCAGACTGTCAGCCACTCCGCTGCTCATTGTACCGGAAATTCCTTAATTAAGACCCGCTTGATTTGCGGTTTGGAATCTGGAAAGAATCTTTCGTTGAACATCTCGCGTATGCGCGACTGAACACTCTTGAGGTTCTTATCGCCCTGGATGTCGTCGAGACTCAGACCTGAAAGATAGACAAAGAGCATATCCGTCAGGATCGGCTTCTTCGAGTCAAAGAAAGCTGAGCCCTTCTCCTGATCCATTTCGCCACTGATTTCGAGTGTGAAGGATGCTCGAACATAGCGCGATATGCCGGGTTCGTTTAGATTCGCTATGACAGGATCCAGCTCATAGTACCAGACTTCGCCGTAGTCGTTCTTCGAATCACTGTCCGCGGCGAGTTCGTCAACCAGATTTGGCTCATCAGGCTTCGGCCCGGCTCCGTCTGGCGCCGGCGCTCCGGAGCCGGCAAATAATCTGCCCAAGCCAAAACCGGCACCGGCACAGAATCCGGCTATCACAGCAATCATTATCCAAGGCAGGAATCTTTTGATTAAGGACTTGCCGCCGTCCTTTTCCTCTGCCGACTCCTTCTGCTCTTTTATTTCGTCAACATCTGCCATATTTTGCCTCAATCAATTACGGCCCAAACGCTGCACTTATGCCGGCTGCAGGGTGCCTTCTCGCCGATACCGGTGCATTCTATCTCGTAATGTTCGGTCGCTGATGCCGAGCACTTTTGCAGCTTTCGTCCGGTTGCCTCCTGTCTGGTGCAGGGTATCAAGGATCGCACGTCGCTCCACCTGTTCGAGAGGCAGACCTCCCAGTCCTGCATCGCTGCGTGTGCTGATCTCACCCGACGGATCGCAGCCGCCACATTGTTGCTGGGCCAATGGCTGCAATTCATCAAAAAGCCATGAGACATCGGCCAACGACAGAGTCTGGCCTACTCCCAGAATCAGCGACGTTCGCACAACGTTGCGCAGCTGCCGAACGTTGCCGGGCCAGTGGTACTCGGCAAAAATATTCATCATCGCCGGATCAAGCTTGACGATGTGACGCTGCACTTCACGTGCATACTGGTTGACAAAATGCCATACGAGATCCGGAAGGTCATCCTTGCGTTCTCTAAGCGGAGCCAGGACCAATCTTACACCGCTCAGACGATAATAGAGATCCTGGCGAAATCTGCCCTGCTGAATCTCCTGCAACAGATCTTTGTTGGTGGTGCTTACTACTCGAACGTCCACAGGAACGCTTTCGCTTCCCCCGACCCGTTCAAAATCCTGCTGTTCGAGCACTCGCAACAGCTTTGCCTGGAACCTCGTCGGCGTTTCGGTAATCTCGTCGAGGAGCAACGTTCCCCCGTGAGCCATTTCAAAGCGGCCCCTGCGCAGGGCGTGGGCGCCGGTGAAGGCACCCTTCTCGTGACCAAAGAGTTCGCTGTCGAGAAGTGAGTCACTTAACGCCGCACAATTGACTTTAACATATGGTCCTTGGGCTCTTCTGCTTCTGTGATGGACCAGGTGGGCCATAAGCTCTTTACCGGTTCCACTGTCACCGCTTATCAGGACCGGCGCCGAAGTGGGGGCGATTCTCTTGGCCAGCTCGACGGTTTGGATCACGCTTGGGCTGCTTCCTACGATTCTATACAAACAGCGTGTATCCTCGTAAGCACAAGCCGCCGTTGAAATGTCATGGCTGGGCAGAAACGTGTCCAACAGCTTCTCTATCTTGGCGCTTTGAGGCGGCCTGATCAGAAAATCACAACAACCGCATCGCACAGCCTTGACCGCCTTGGCGGCGATCTCATGCTGGCCTTTCGAGCCAGCTCTGGCCGCATCTGCGATCATCACTACCGGCAGTTCCGGCCAATTCGCCCCGATCTTCTTGATTAGATCAAAGCCGTCCGGCCGCCGGCAGGCACGGTCCGAACCCGGGTCTATTGTTTCGCCGGTAAACACCAGGTCACAGCTACCGGCGCCGATGAAGTCCAGCGCGCCGTCTGTCTCAGCGACCAGATGTCCCCGGATCCCCTTTCGAGCCAGAATCTCGAGCATGATCCGAGCCACTTCGGGATCGTTGTCAACTATCAGTACATTCGCAATATCTTCTTCGTTGCTCACGTTTAAGCCACCTGTCTGGGTCTCACTTCTCGTCGGCCTCTTCGGCGCTGGCAACCAACTTATGAGGTTCGTCTTTAAGGTACCAATCAATCAATCTCAACTGGGCCGCAGCTATGTCCGCCCACGGCGAATCTGGATATTCCGTAAGCAGTCGAGTGTACGTTTTTGTTGCCACAGGTGGATCGGTATTTCGCAGGCAGTTGCCCGTCTGGTACAACAGCCACGCTCTGTATCGAGACGAACCCACATCGTTCGGTTCGGTGCGCACCAGCGCTTCGGTGTAAAACACCGCGGCTTCTTTCACATTGCCGCTTAGAAAAAGTGTCTCGGCCAGGTCAAAGGGGCTGTCCACTTTTTTGGGGTCTTTCGACAGATCTCTGAGCACCTGCAAAGTCCTCTCAGTGATCGGCTCGTACGGCAATTTGGGTTT